>DASXAN010000525.1:0-8965 GCA_036406755.1 Gemmataceae bacterium | reverse complement strand
AGCGGGCCAGCCGGGCGTCCAGGTTGTTCAGCAGGGCCTTGAGCGGGCAGACGTACAAGACCGCCAGCCCTCGCCAGTCCTCGGTCAGCATGCGGGACAAGACGGGGAAGACCGCCGCCTCCGTCTTCCCCCCGGCGGTCGGGGCGAGGATGAGGGCGTGGTCGCCGGCCAGGACCGGCCCGATCGCCGCCTCCTGGAACGGCCGCAGGTCCGTCCAGCTGAGGCTGTTGACGACGTGGTGCCGCAGGGCCGGGTGCAGTCGGTCGAACGGGGTCACGGGTCCAGCTCGATGTCGTCCACGCCGGCGGCCGGGGCGGCGTTCCGCTCCGCGGCCGTCAGCTCGGCGTCGGCGACCGTCAGGGCGTAGTGCCGCCGCGGGTCGAAGTCGGGGAACTGGTCGATCCGGTCCAGCACGTCGGCCACGAGTTTCTTCAGGAAGACCCGCGGGGCGACGCCGACCCGGCCGCCCAGCCGGCCGGCCACGGCGGCGGCCAGGTCCCTGACGAAGGCGTCGTCGCACAGCCGGGCGACCCGGTCGGCCGACGGGCAGTGCTCCTGGTAGATGCCCCGGACCCGGTACCCGACGGCCGCCAGCCGATCCAGGTCGAACGGGGCCAGCCGGACCTGCACCGCCCGCGGGTTGTCGAACCGGGCGTCCGTCCGGAAGTCGACGTGGAGCCGCTGGGCCAGGGGCTCCAGCCGCTGCACCCCCTGCAGGCCGTCGAAGAAGGCCGGCGTCCCGGTGACCAGCAGGTACAGGCCGGGGAACCGGCCCCCGTCGACCTCGTCGATCAGCTGCCGCAGGGCGTTGAGCCCCTTGTCCCGTACGTCCCCGCGGACCCGCTGGAGGGTCTCCACCTCGTCGAGGACGACCAGGAGGCCGGCCCCGCCGGAGTCCCGGACGACGGTCAGCAGGCCCCGGAGGAAGGTCAACGCGCCGAAGTGGTCGATCTCCCCCTTCACCCCGGCCGCCCGCTTCGCCGCGGCCGCGACGTTCGGCTGGCCGGCCAGCCAGGCCAGCAGGCCGTCGGCCGCGGCCGCGTCGCCCGCCACCTGGGCCCGGCGGTAACCCCGCAGGGCCGCCCCGAACGTCGGGGCGGCCGCCGTGGCCTCGGCCAGCCGCTGCTCGATGAGCCGGTCGGTGCGGGCCAGCAGCTCGCCCGCGTCGGCGGCCCCGCCCTCGGCCGCGGCGTCCTGCTCCAAGGCGTAGAACCAGCCGTCGATCAGGTCCCGCAACGCCCCGTGTGGGGCGTCGGCGGTGGCCAGCCGCTCGCACAGCCGGCGGTACACCGTCTCCAGCCGGTGGAGCGGCGTCTCCGTCTCGGAGATTTGGACCTCGGCCGTGGCGAACCCGAGCCGGCGGGCCCGGTCGGCCAGCCACCGGGAGACGAACGTCTTGCCGCAGCGGTAGTCCCCGCGGACCGCCTTGAACACCGCCCCGCCCGCTTTCACCACCAGTAGCTCCTCCCGGAACGCCGGTTCGAGCCGCTCCAGGCCGACGGCGAAGGCGTCCAGGCTGCTGTGCGGCACGGTGCCGCGACGCAGGGCGTCGACGATCTCCTGGCGGCGGCGGGGGCTGACGGTCACGGGCGGTCCCTCGTCGAGAGGTCGAACTGACGCTCCAGGAGCGGGCGGTTCAGCTCGACGGTGTCGGACGGATCGTCCCGGCCCAGCACGGCGAACCCGTCCACGTTCAGAACCCGCTGGCAGACGGCCAGCAGCCCCCGCAGGCGGAACGGGGGCAGGCCGAGCCGGCGGGCGAGGGCGGCCGACGTCAGTTTACCGCCGGCCTCGTCGAGGGCGGCCAGGAGGCCGGCGAAGTCGGCGTCGTCGGGCACCGCCCGCCCGCCCAGCCGCTTCTGGTCCGCGAACACCTGGGAGGCGAGCAGGGCGGCGACCCAAGCCGGGGGCGGGGCGGCGGCCGGGCCGGGTGCCGGGGCCGGCGGGGCCGGGCCGTCGTCCGCCGTGTCGAACAGGTCCGCCGGGACCCGGGCGGGGGCGGCCGCCGGCGGCCCGGCGGGTGGGGCCGCCGGGGGCGGGGCCGGCTCCCACCAGCCGGGGGTCGGGTCCGGGGCTTCGGCCCAGCCGTCCGGGTGGGCGTCGCCGGCCGCCAGCACGGCGATCGGGATGAGCATCTCCTGGGGGGTCAGGCCGCCGTGGTAGCCGTTCTTCCGGGCCCCGTACCGGAGCCGCTCGGTCCACGGGGCGATGAGCCGGTGCCCCTCCCCGAGCAGCACCCGCGGGCCCCGCACGGCCAGCTCGCCGTCGCCGGGCCGGCCGTCGTCCGGCCGCCACCGCTCCCCGCCGTCGCCGGCCGCCGCCCGCGTCTGGTGGTCGAGCACGTGCCCGTGGTCGCTCAGCAGCACCACCACCCGCCGGGCCGACCGGGCCTCGTAGAGGAGCGGCGGCAGCACCTTGATCTCGTCCCGCGTCCACCGCAGGTCGAGCTGCTCGCCCCGGAGCAGGTGGTCGTCGACGGCGTTCACCACCACCCCGACGACCCGCTTCTGGGGCGAGGCGACGGCCTCGCGGACGGTCGCGGGGAGGGCCGCGTCCTCAGGCCCCTGGAGGGCGATCGTGTGGAACAGCACGGGCGGGTGGCCGGCCCGGCAGTGCGGCCGCAGGCCGAGGTGCGAGGCGAATCCGGCGGCCTCGTTGGCCGCCGCCCCCGTCGTGAGGCGGCCGCAGAAGAGGCTGGTCCGCGACGCCTCGGTCACGCTCGGGACGGCCGCTAGGCCGGGCGGCAGGGGCCGGCCGCCCGGGCCGAGCGTCACCCAGTCGAGCCGGGCCAGGTCGGCCGTCAGCTCCCGGGACACCGCCGCGCTCATCCCGTCGACGAGGACGACGAGCACTGGGTTGGTGGCGGCGAGCGGGGCGACCACCTCGTCGAGGACGGCCTCGACCGGCACCACACCGGCCGGCCGGCCCGCGGCCGCCGCCTGGTCCCGGAGCAGCTCGGCGAACGTGCGGTTCTGGGCCTCCCGCCGGGCCGCGACGCGGTCGAGCAGGCGCGCGTAGCCCTCCGACAGCTCCCGGACCGGGTCGCCGGCCCGCAGGGCGGAACGGGCCCAGTCCACGAAGCTGCCGGCGGCCAGGTACTCGCCGGCGGCCTCGGCGAGCGACCGCGGCCCGGCCTGGCGGGCGGCCGGGGCGTCGAGCCAGCGGGCCAGCCGCAGGGCCATGTCCGCCCGCTCCAACCGCCGCGGCTCTCGGCGGGCCTGGTCGTGCCGCCGGACCGCCTCGCGGGCGTCCGCCAGTTCGGCCAGCGGCAGGGGCCGGTCCGCGGCCCCGGCGAGGAGCCCGCCGAGGCGGGCCAGCCGCTGCTCGAACCCCCGTGGGAGCAGGTCGGCGAGGTGGGTGTACTCCTCCGCCTGCACCTCACGCAGGATCTCCTCGGCCCGGTTCAGGAGGTGGCCCCTCGTCCGCGTGTCGGCGTCCAACAGGCGGACCGCCTCGGCAGCGGCGGCGTGCCAGCGATCCGCGACGGCCGGGTCGAGCGTGGGCCCGCCGAGGAACCGCTCCAGGCGGCCGGCGGCCCGGTCCAGGCGGCCGGCCGCCGCCGGGTGGTGGACGACCCCGAGGGCCAGCCCGACGGGCAGGGCGTCGGGCCGGTCGGAGGCCGCGACGCAGCGGAGCACGGCCGCGGCCGCCGGCCCCATCGCGGCGGCCAGCCACCCTTCGACCGCGCGGCGGGGTTCGTCCGGCAGCCGGCGGAACCGCCCGGCGTTCTCGGCGGCGGCCGACCAGCGGAGCAGCAGGGGCAGGTCCGGCCGGTCCCCCACCAGGCCGATCAGCCGCCCCAGCAGGAGCGGCCAGACCGCCTCGGCGTCCAGGTACCCACCGGCGGCCGCCGGCGGCCCAGCGGACGGGGCTAGGTCCAGCAGCCGCTCGGCGATCCAGCCGTGCCCGCGGAGGCGGGGGGTCGATGGTCTGGGCTTGGAACAGGTCCTTGACCACCTGCCACGGGTCGAGGGGGTAGAGCTTGCGGCCGGCCAGGCGGACCAGCACGTCCCCGCCCAGATCCTGCTCGGGCAGGCCGGTCACCAGCACGGTCACCGTCACCCCCGGCTCCTCGTCGAGGAGGGCGATGCGCGCCGCCAGCGGCGAGTCGCACTGTTCGATCCGGTAGGTGTCCGCCCCGTCCTGGCGGAGGCGGTCGCCCGCGTACCGGACCGGCGATTGGATGCCGACGGCCCGGGCGTTGGGGGCCTTGCGGCGGACGGCCTGGACCCGGGCCCGGATCTGGCCGAACGTGAGGTCGGGGTGCGTCACGTCCCGCGTCCTCCCGGCTCGACCGTCCAGGCCATTCCCACGGTCACCCTCCGCCCGGCGGCCTGTTCCCTCTTCAGCCGTTCCAACTCCTCCTCCGCCTCGGCCAAGGTCAGGCCGGCCCGCTCGCCCCGCTCGACGGCCGTCGCCGTGGCGGTCGGGGGCGGGGCGGCCGCCGGCGGGACGGCCGGCCGCGGGGTCGGTGTCGGGGGCGGGGCCCGCTGGGTGAGCAGGCGGACGGCCTGGGACTGGGCCCCCTTCAGGGCCGGGGCCAGTGGCACCGCGTACTCGTCCGCCGCCAGGGCCTCGCGGACGGCCCGGACCACCTCGTCCGCCGCGGCCCGGCGGTCGTCAGCCAGCCGGCCCACGGCGTCCAGGATCTCCCAGTTGAAGGTGTCGAGGGTGGCCGCCAGCTCGGTGGCCCGGGCGAGGCTGGTGGTCATGGCGGCCTCGGACGTCGCGACGTCGGCGGAGGCAAGCACCCCGACCAGGCCGTCCCCCTCGCCCGCGTGCAGCCGCTCCACCAGCGAGAGCGTGGCCTGGGCGGTCTTCAGCCGGGGGGCGTCGGCCAGGTTCAGGGCGGTCAGCCGCTCCCGCAGCAGGCGGACGTAGGCCTGTGCCCCGGCCCGGTGGGCGGCCGCCTTGGCCTTGGCCTGGGTCGTCAGGTTCGTGACGTTGCTCGATTTGAGCAGGGGGGAGGCGGCGATCCCGAGGACCTCCCCGGCCCGCCGCACGGCCGCGGCCCAGTCGGCCTCGGGGGGTCCCTTCCACTCCCGCAATTCGTACGAGTCGGGCAGATTCGTGACGGAGGCCTCCTCCGGGCAGCCGTGCAGGAAGAACGTCCGGTTCGTCTGCTCGGCAAACAGGAGGATGACAAGGTTAGCCGCCTCCCGGGGCAGCCCCATCGGCTTCGGGTCGTCGATCCACGCCCGCAGCTGGCCCGCGGTCACGGCCCCGCCGGCCTGGGCGGCCCGTCGGGCGAAGAGGGTCTTCCAGTGCTGGCCCAGGACGAAGTGGGTGGCGTCCGGGCCCATCTCGCCCAGCAGGAGCGGGTTGGCGATCTGCCGTAGGAGCGGGCGGAGCGGCTTCTCCATCTCCACGCGGCCGTCCTCCCGCCGGGCGGCCTGACTCGCCACGTCGTACACCTTCCGCAGGTTCGCGGTCTTTACCTCGGCCTCGAACCGGGGGTGGGCCGGGTAGTCGTCGGCCAACGCCTGGTCGAGCAGCTGCTCCATCGCCGCCCGCAGGCTAGCGGCGGCCGGGGGCCGCGGGTCGAACCCGTTTTTGAGCGACTGGAACTGTTCGTGCCGCTCCAGCTCCTGGGTGGTGTCGAGCGACCCCGGCAGTAGGGCGTCGAGTCCGTAGGCCGCCTCCAGGTGGTGCCGGACGCGCTGCCGCAGTTCGCTACACTGGTTCTCCAACAAGGTCCGGGCGGCCAGCCGGTCCGGCGGGGACAGGTCGGACGCATACCCGGCGAACCGCTCCCCGGCCAGGACGTGCTCTAGGACGACCAGTAGGCCGAGGTCGCGGAGGGCGTCCTCGCTGAAGTAGTTCGGCACCCAGACCAGCGTCCGCGTCCCGGCCGGGTGGGCCTGGCGGAACTGCTGGAGCCGGCCGACGCCGTCGCGGGGGCCGTGGCCGGGCTCCCCGAACGGCACGTCGACCACCAGCCGCCACCCGTCGGGGGACTCCAAGGAGGCGTCGGGCAGGTCGCGGACGTGCCGGTCGGCAAAGATCAACTCGCAGGCCCGCTCGGTGTTCCGCCAGCGGAAGGCGTAGGTGACGAACAGCTCGTCCGGGTCACCATGCCGCGCGACTTGATCGACTTCAGATCGCCGGTACACACGGAGGGGTACCAATGGACCGTCGGCAGGATGATCCATTTGAGGCCTCCGGAGGAGGGGGAACAGCTCCTCGCTTGGTTGGCGGACCATCGCCGGGTGATCCCCCGCGGAGCCGCCTGGCCGCCGCTGCCGGACAGGGATCATCACATCTTCCTGGCACCCACGAAACCCGGCGGCGGGTTCCGGTACGCCGAGCCGCTCAAAGACGAAACCGGGCTTTTCCGGACGTTCGCTGGGCTCAATCCACTTCACCCTTCGAGGATGTCGGCCGGAGACACCCAGGATCTCATGCGTCCGATCCAGGAGTTCGCCAACACATACGGACTTCTTGGGGGGACACTGACCGTCCCCTTCGCCGCCGCCGTTGGAAAGCCGCCGGAGGTCAAGCTCAGGAGAAGGCGGCCGCGCGCCCGAACGTATCAGCGAGCCACGCTGTCAGTGAAGAACGTCGCGTCCGGCGAGTCGCTGGGAACATGGCTTTACCAAATCACGGCCTTCGACCGCGTGGTCAGAGTGTGGGACTGCATTCGCAAGGCCGACACCGAACTCCTGTCGGGCTGGATTCGGTGGACGCGGGGCCCCGAGGGACGGTCGGTTGAATACGCTTGGAACTTGTTCCCAGGGCAGGCCGGTAGGGATGTTGCCCCGGGCCATCCCTTCCAGGACCGCCGCACAATCGCCTCAGAAAAGGAAAGCCCGGAGCTGCTGACGTCATTTCGGGACGGTGACCTGATCGACCCGGCGTGGGTCTACATCGATCGGGTCATCAACGAGAATTTGGGTGGCCACGTGTCGCCCCAAGCGCGTTGGGTCGGCTCCGACGGCCGGGTTTCCCTCAGCTGGGTCCCCGACGGCCTCGCCGGCGCCCTGTGGCTGCAATTGTTGATCGCCGTCGACGGGGACAAAACATACGGTGCGTGCCCGGGATGCGGGAAGTGGTTCGAGTATTCGCCGCGGGTTGCACGCAAAAATAAGCGGTTTTGCTCTGACGCCTGCCGCGTCAGGGAGCACTCTGACGCTGTCCCCGCTCACTCTGGACGCGGCGGGACCACCGCAAGACCATGCTCGCCGAGGGGGCGTACCAGGCCGACGGCCCGGTGTTCTGTGGCCCGCGGCGGGGCGGGTGGTATCGCAAGGCAGACCTCTACCGGCAGTCCTTTCAGCCGATCTTGCGGCGGGCCGGGCTGGCGTTCAAATTCCACCTACTCCGCCACACGAGCGCGTCGTTCCTCCTGGCCGCCGGGGTGGACATCAAGACCGTGCAGCACCGGCTCGGGCACACCCTGACGACCACCACGCTCGACATCTACGGCCACGTCCTGGAGGGGGCGCAGGCCGAGGCGGCCCGCAAGATCCAGTCCATCCTGACCGCGGCCTCGGCCACTTGCGCAGCCGCGGCAGGCGGGTGACCCGCCGGGTTCGCCCTGACCGACGGCCGTCGGTGACGGAGCGGGGCTTGTGATCCGTAAAGTTCGGCCGGGCGCCTCCTCGGTCACCGCCAACCCCCGAGGACGGCTGGGAGCAGAAAACCGCCCGGCGGGTTGTCGGGTCGACCCGAACAATTCTGGGGCTGGCAGGTCGGTCGGGGTTACAGCTGCGGGTCCACCGATTCGCTCTCCAGGGCGCCCGTATGATAGTATCGTCACTGGACATGAGCTCACAGGCATGGTCCCGACGAGACTCACCGGCAGGTCGCCCTCAGGCTGGTAACAATCAATAGCGGGGTCAGGATATGGGCTCTTCAAGGACGCCATCGCAGCAGCCAGCGCGAGAATTTGCGTTTCTCTGCGTCGATGATTTCCTCACCGGTTTCGTGGAGGCGCAAGCCCTCAAGAGCGCGATTGACCTCGGCCTGATCGATCATCTGTTAGAGAATCATCCATGCACCTTGGACCATCTCTCTAGGCACCTTGCCTGTGACCGGCGCGGGTTGCAATTCCTGGTGGCCCTCCTTGAGGCCAACGAGGTCATCGAAAATGGGGTCGAAGGAATCGCACTCAGCAGTCACTTTCGGCGTGCTCTCGAGTACCGCGACCTGCTCGAGACGAAGCTCGAATTCGCCAACCTCGTTGCTCCAGACTACCTGGAGCACTTCTCCGCATCACTTACCGACCCCCGTCGGTTCCTGAAGGAGTCCCGCCTGTTCGCATTGTTCAGTTACCAGCATTGCTTCGAGCCGCGCCCTGAAAACTATCGGCGGACCAAGGCGTGGATGCGGTTCACCACGTGCCTGACCCGCTACGAAGCGGAGGTCTGCCTCCGTTACCACGACTTCAGTCCGTACCGGCGCCTGTTGGACGTCGGCGGCAACAGCGGGGAGTTTGTCCTCCGGGTGTGCAAGGCTCACTCGCAGATCCACGGCACGGTCATCGACCTACCACTCGTCTGCGATATCGGCCGTGACCATGTACGGCCGGAGCTGGAGGCCGAGCGGATCAGCTTCATCAAGGCGAACGCCCTCGTCGATCGTCTTCCCACCGGCTTCGACGTGGTCACGTTCAAGTCGATGCTCCACGACTGGCCCGAAGCGGAGGTCAGGCTGCTGCTCACGCGCGCCAGTCAGACATTGAGTCCGGGAGGCACATTGCTCATTTTTGAGCGCGGCCGCCTCGACGTGCGACCCCCCCTGCCCTATTCACTGATTCCAATGCTTCTCTTCTTCCGCTCCTTCCGCCACCCGTCCGTGTACCAGGAGCAGTTGGAAGGCCTCGGTTTTACAGCGGTATCCACTCAACACATTCACCTGGACGTGCCGTTCTTCTTGATCACGGCCCGGCTAGGCCGGCGCGCTAGTGAGGCCGGTCCGGTCGCTTGAATTGACGGACAGGATTGCGACGGGTAGAGTAAGCCTA
>DASXAN010000524.1:0-7414 GCA_036406755.1 Gemmataceae bacterium | reverse complement strand
CCCGCGCCCTGATGAAGGCGCTCGCTAAGGTGCCCGACGTCCGCATCGCCGCCGTCTGCGACGTCTGGGACACGTCCCTCAACGAGGGCCGTAAGCTCGCCGCCGACGGCGCGTTCACGACCAAGCGCTACCAGGACGTACTCGACCGCAAGGACATCGACGCAGTCGTGATCGGTGCCCCCGACCACTGGCACTCCCGGCTGACGATCGCCGCGTGCGAGGCCGGCAAGGACGTGTACGTCGAGAAGCCGCTGACGCACGCCGCCAGCGAGGGCCGGGCGGTCGTCGAGGCGCAGAATCGGCACAACCGCATCGTTCAGGTCGGCACGCAACAGCGGTCGATGCCGCAATACCAGAAGGCGCGGGACATGGTCAAAGCCGGCCGGCTCGGGCACGTCCACAAGGCCCACCTGACCTGGAACCGCAACACCGAGCGGATGCGCCGCACCCGGTTCAACATCGACCCGAAGACGGTGGACTGGAAGACCTTCCTCGGCACCGCCCCCGAGCAGCCGTTCGACGAATACCGGTTCCGGAACTGGCGCTGGTTCTGGGACTTCGGCGGCGGCATCTTCACCGACCTGATGGTGCACCAGATCGACATCGTCCACTGGGTCCTCGGCCTGGAGCACCCGACGCAGGCTCTGGCGACCGGCAGCGACCTGTTCAGCAAGGGCGTCTGGCAGACGCCGGACAGCGTGCAGGCGCTGCTCACCTACCCGAGCGGGCTGACAGTCTACTTCGAAGGGACATTCTCGAACGCCCGCAACGGCGAGATGATCGAGCTCATGGGCACGGACGCAACGCTCTACCTCGACCGCGGCCGGTACGAGCTGCACCCGGAGCGGAACAAGGGGTCGTACGAAGAGCTGGTGATTGGCAGCGGCCCACGCGGCCGGGACTTCTACGACAAGCCGGACGGCGAGTTGCTGCACCTGACGAACTGGGTGGAGTGCGTGCGGACCCGGGCGAAGCCGGTCGCGCCGGCCGAGGCGGGCGTCAGTGCGGCGAACGCGGCGCATCTGGCGAACGCGGCGCTGCGCGGGGACGGAAAAGCAGTCTGGAAAGACCCCGGTTAGCCGCGACGCGGAGTCTGCGGAGCGGAGCGCCGGACGGCCCCGCGCTCCGCTCCGCAGACTCCGCGTCGCGGCTAAGCACTACGATTTGAGCGCGGCGCGCGCCCGCTGAACGAGGGGGACGTCCTTGTTGCCGCTGCCCTTGAAGTTCATCATCCCCGCCGCCAGGAAGCGGTCCCGCCACTCCGGGCTGACGTGGTCGTAGTCCTCCAGGTGTGCCGAGCTGAACTTGTAGTCGTGCGAGTCGTTACCCTTGAAGAACACCAAGAGCCGGGCCGCGTCCATCACCGCCCGCGGGTCGCCCTTGGCGGCCGTGTAGCCGAGCACCTTGCGGGCCGCCGTCAGCCGGTCCTTGCTCACGTCGGCGAACATCTCCGCCACGGCGTCTTCGCTGGACTTTGATGGCTCCAGCGGCTCCAGCGCGTCGATCCGCGCGTCGCCGACCTTGCCGCGGCCGGCGAGCGCGTCGCGGAACAGGGTGATGAACGACGCGTTCTGAAGCATCAGCCACTTCCGCGTCTCGTCGTTGGCCGTCGCCTCATACGCGTAATGCAGGGCGTTGGTGCTCGTGACCGCGTGCAGGGCGACGATGCCCGGCTGCCGCAAGAGCAGCTCCCCGGCCCCGAGCAGCAGCGCGTCCCAGACCGCCTGCGGCGAAGCGCCGCCGTTGATGACCTCGACCACCTTCGCCGGGGCCTCGTCAGCTTTGGCGTGCCGCAGAGCGGCGAGCAGGTCGACGGTCGCCTCCCGGCTCGGCTTGCCGTCGAGCCAATCGGGACGGATATTGGCGACCAGTTCCCTATTCTTGCGGCCGGGCCGGTCCGGATCGCCATCGCGGGTCGCCGGGTTGTCCCCCTCGTGCCGCAAGAGTGCGTACGCCAGCGACCGCAGCACCGGCTCGGCGTGCTGCCAGCCGATCGTTTGCAGCGTCCGCCAGGAGTTGGCGACGAAGATCGCCTTATGGCCGATGTCCCGGAAGTCGCGGGCGCCGTAGCGGACGAACAGCTCGAACACCTCTTGCGCCCCGGCCGAGCGGGCCAGCCCGGCCACGGCCGCGTCGGCGGCCGGCTCGTCCCACTGGTCCATCGCCGCGGTGAACGCCTCCCGCGCCTTGCGGGCCGTCGGCACCTTGTCCTCGGCGACCGGCTTCATCCGCCAGCCGGCCCGCTCCTTCGCGTTCTGGGCCTGGGCCGACTTGAAGTTGTCCAGGGCCCAGAACAGCGGCAGCCACCGGTCCGCGTCCGGCGACGCCAGGCTGGCGAGGTGGGCCGAGTTGACCACGAGCACGGCGTGGAACTTGAACCCGACACTCGGCCGCGGCTCGACGTTGCACACGCCGGCGAGCATGAGCGCCGCCAGCACGTCCTTGTAGCTCGTCCCCCGGCGGATGTGGTGCGCGACTTCCTCCAGCAGCTGGTTCCGCGGCGAGTCCTCGATGAGTCGGACGAGCGGCTCGATCTCCGGCCGCAGCCGGACGCGGCCGTGGTCCGGCTGGGCGTCGGCCGCGCTGACCGGCGGCAGGCCGCTCAGGAAGCCAAGGTCGGTCAGGCCGAGCAGGGCGCCGCCGGTCGCCGCCGATTCCAGAAACCGCCGCCGCGAGAAGTGTGGTGCCATGGCGCACCTCCGCCGGGAGAGAAGGTCAGGCGATGGGACGCGGGTGGCATTGTACCGCGCCGCGCCAGATTCGACTTGACAGGATTCTCTTTGCGAGGCAAAGTGGTCCTGTTTGACCGCGGCCGGTGTGCGGTGCCGGCGGCAGAACCATCAGGTGTGCTATGGGACGGACGCTGGTTTTCTCCTTCGCGGGCGCCGGCATCGGTTTCCTGGCCGCGTTCGTGATCGTCCAGATGATGACCGGCCCATCCGAGGCGCGGGATACGGCGGCGATTACCTTGTTCGTCGGCACGTTCCTCGGCGGCAGCGGGGCCATCGCCGGTGCCATCGTGGGTGCCGTGGCGGAGTTCGCCAACCGATCGACGCAGCCGAGAGCGGTCCCGCTGCGACGCGAGTCGGGGCCGGACGTATAGTGGCCTGACGGGTTCGTTCGACCGACCGAGGAGCCGGGCATGCGGGTCAACGAAGCGCTGGGCCAGATCGCCGAGATTCACGACCACCTGGCCCGGGCCGAGCAGTACCGCGGCTTCCACCCGCTGGCCGTCGCCGGGTCCGGACTGGTCGGCCTGGCCGCCGCCGTCGTGCAGCCGTGGCTGGTGCCGGCCGACGACCCGGCCGCGTTCGTCCGCTTCTGGCTGGTCGTGGCGGCGGTCGGCGGTGCCGTCGGCGTCAGCCGGGCCGTCGACGCCTACCTCCGCCACGAGGACGAGTTCGCCCGTCGGCGGACGCGGCGGGTCGCCGGCCAGTTCGCGCCGTGTGTGGTAGCCGGCCTGGCCGTGACGTTTGCCCTTGCCGAAGCCTCGGGCGACTTCGCCCGGTGCTTGCCGGGGCTCTGGACCCTGCTGTTCGGCCTGGGGGTGTTCGCCGCCCGCCCATACTTGCCGCACGCGATCGGCTGGGTTGCCCTGTTCTACTTGGCCGCCGGGGCCATCCTCCTGGCGACCGTGCCGGCCGAGCTGACCTGGGCCGGTCGGGCGGTCGGGTTGACCTTCGCCGTGGGACAGGTGGCCACGGCATTCGTCCTTCGCCGCAATCGGGAGCGTGACGCCGATGTCTGACCGGAAGCAGACACAGACCGCCATCCCCGGTCGGTACGCCTACGAGGGCCTCGACCGGGTGCTGCACGAGAAGGCCCGGCTCGGGATTATGACCTCGCTCGCCACCCGGCCCCAGGGGCTGTCGTTCAACGAACTGAAGCAGGCCTGCGCACTCACCGACGGCAACCTGAACCGCCACCTCGACGTGTTACACAAAGCCGGACTCGTAACCGTCGAAAAAGGGTATGAGGGCCGCCGACCGCTGACGACCTGCCGGTTAACGGCCGAGGGCCGCAAGCGGTTCCTCGAGTACCTGGGCCTGCTGGAGCAGGTGATCCGCGACGCCCAGGCGGGTTCGCAGGCGGTCCGCGGCGACCTGTCTGCCGGCTACGCGCCGGCCTGAGGCCGGTGTTTTTTTCGCCCGGCGCTCTGCCCGACAGAGTGCTTTGCCCGGAGGACGAGCCATGCGGGTGATCCGTGCAGAAGCAATGGGGATGTGCTTTGGCGTCCGCGACGCCCTCGCCGCGATGGAGCAGATCGCCGACCCGACCGATGTGACCGTGCACGGCGAGCTCGTCCACAACGAGGAGGTGCTGCGCCACCTCCGCGGCCGCGGCTTCGCCATGAACCCCGAGGCCGGCCGCCGCAGCTTGCCGGTGACGGAGCGGGTCGTCATCACCGCCCACGGCGTCAGCGAGCGGGAGCGGCAGCACCTGATCGACGCCGGCAAGGAACTCATCGACACGACCTGCCCCCTCGTCCGCCGCGTCCACGAGGCGGCGCAAGCGTTGCAGCGCGACGGCTACTTCGTCCTGGTGATCGGCCGGCCGGACCACGTCGAGGTGCAAGGGATCATCGGCGACCTGGACCGCTACGCCGTCGTGCCGGGTTCCGACGCCGCACGATGCTACGACGAGGGTCGGCTCGGCGTCGTCTGCCAGAGCACGACGCCGCCGACGGAGGCCGGCCGCGTGCTGGCCGCCATCCGGGCGGCGAACCCGGGGGCGGCGGTCAAGTACGTCGACACGGTCTGCCGGCCGACGAAGGAGCGGCAGGACGCAACCCGCGACTTGATCGGCCGGGTCGAGGCGCTGGTGGTGGTCGGCGGCCGGCACTCCAACAACACCCGCCAACTCGCCCGGCTCGCCGAGGCCAGCCGCGTGCCGGTCCTGCACGTCCAGACGGCGGCCGACCTCGACCCGGACTGGCTCGCCCCGTTCGACGTCGTCGGCCTGACGGCGGGCACCTCGACGCTCGAATCCACCATCGACGAGGTCGAGCGGGCGCTGCTGCGGATCGGCGGCCGCCGGGCCACAGCGGCGATTTGACGGTGCTCCCGATTCCTCTCCCCCGGCACTCGGAATCTTCACGCGCCCGCGCCGGCCGCGGGGCGTATCATGTCCCCACACATCCCCATCGCCCCGGAACCCGCCCGCCGTCCCGGGAGGATCGCATGGCCGCCGACCCCGCACTCAGTCAGCAGCTCCTGGACGCCCTCGACGCCCTATCCGGGCCGCACCCCGGCTTCCGGCCGGTCCACGCCAAGGGTGTGATGTGCTCCGGCACGTTCGCGCCGTCGCCGGAGGCGGCCCGGCTGACGCAGGCCCCGCACGCCAATGGGCCGTCCACGCCGGTGACGGTGCGGTATTCGGACGCCCCGGGTTCGCCGACCGGCCCCGATAACGACCCGGCCCAGTCGGGCCCGCGCGGCATCGCCGTCCGCTTCCACCTGGCCGACCACGTTCACACCGACATCATCGGCCACTCCGCCAACGGCTTTCCGGTCCGCACCGGCGAGGAGTTTTTGGAACTCGCGCGGGCCGCCGCGGCGGCTGGAGCGGGCAAGCCGGAAGCGCTCGGCGCCTTCCTGGCGGCGCACCCGAACGCGAAGCGGCACGTCGAGACGCCGCGACCGATCCCGACGAGCTTCGCCCGGGAGCAGTTCTTCGCCGTCACCTCGTTCAAGTTCACCAACGCGGACGGCGTGAGCCGCCACGGCCGGTTCCGCATCCGGCCCGAGGACGGGACGGAGTACCTGTCGGCCGAACAGGCCGCCGCGAAGTCCGCGAACTTTCTCGTTGACGAGATCGGCCCGCGGCTGGCCCGCGGCCCGTTCCGACTCCGCGTCTTCGTGCAGCTGGCCGGGCCGGGCGACGACGTGACGGACGCGAGCGTGACGTGGCCGGACGGCGGCGAGGAAGTGCCGTTCGGCACGATCACCGTGACGACCCGCGAGGACGACCAACGGCCGGAACTGCGGAAGATCATCTTCGACCCGGTCCCGCGGGTCGATGGCATCGACTCGTCCGGCGATCCGCTCACCGAGGTGCGGTCGGACCTGTACCTGCTCAGCGGCCGGCGGCGGCGGAAAGCCGCGGGTCTGTAGGTGCACTCATTCTGACGCAACGACTCCGAGGACGGTCTTGCCGCGGTCCGGCTTGTGTTGGTAAGCCTGGTTTGCGTCGGCGAACGGAAAGACCGCGCCGACCACGGAGCGGACCGACCCGCCGTCGATCAGCCGCGCGATTTCGGCCAGCTGTTCCCGACTCGGTTCGACGATGAAAAACGCCCGGCGGGTCCGTTCGTCCGCGGCCCGCTCCTCGGACGCGGCGATGGTGACCAGCCGGCCGCCGGGGCCGAGCACCCCCCATGACCGCTCCAGCGTCTCGCCGCCGACCGTGTCGAAAACCACGTCCACGCCGCGGGCCGGGTCTTCGAACCGTTCCGCCCGGTAGTCAATCACCCGGTCGGCCCCAAGGCCGCGCACGAACTCCAGGTTCGCCGCCGAGGCCGTGGCGATGACCTCCGCGCCGCGCCACCGCGCGAGTTGCACGGCGAAAACGCCGACGGCCCCCGCGCCGCCGTGGACCAGCACCCGCTCGCCCGCTCGCAGTGCGGCCCGGTCGAACAGTCCCTGCCGCGCCGTCAGTGCGCCGATCGGGACAGAGGCCGCCTCGACGTGCGTCAGCCGGCCCGGCTTCGCCGCGACCGCGGCCGGGGCGGTGCGGACGAACTCGGCGGTCGCCCCGTCGGCGAACCAGTCGTTCATGCCGTACACTTCCTGACCGACGCGGAAGTCCGCACCGGCCTCCGCGCCGACGCCGGCGACGACGCCGGAGAACTCGTGGCCCGGCACGGTCCCGCGGCGCGGCTCGCCGGACGGCTGGTGCGTGGTCGGGTACCACAGCCGTTCCGTCGGCGTGACGCCCGCGGCATGTACCCGGACGAGCAACTCGCCCGGGCTGGCGGTGGGCGGCTCGACCTCTGCCGGGACCAGGCCCGGCGTCCCCGAGGAATCGTCGTACCGCCAGACTTTCATACGCCGCTCCCCCGTTTCACCGTGATTGGCCCGCCGCACCGCCGCGCCCGAGTCGCGTCGTGCCGGCGTTCGCGGGGCGGACCGGCAAGCCGAAGGCGTTGTAGCGGTTGCACGGGGCGAATTCCGCCCCTTCGACCCACGGTAGCCGGTCCGCGAACGGTCTGCCAGTTACACTTGCCTTTGGGTGCCGCCGGCGACCGCGGCACTCGCACCCGGAGGATGTCCCATGCGGTTGACGCTGCGGTGGTTGGCCCTGGCAACGATCGTCCTCGGCGAGGTCGGGGATGCACACGCCCAGTACGTCGGCGTCGGCGTAGCCGGGCGGCCGGGCGGCGTCTACGGCGGCTACTGGCCGGGATACCTCGGCG
>DASXAN010000523.1:0-2526 GCA_036406755.1 Gemmataceae bacterium | reverse complement strand
CCCGAGGTCAAACAAATGCCAGCGACATTTGTTTGACCTCGGGGCGCTCACGCAACCCCGCTCGCCTACTTCGCCGCCACCGCCTTCTTCGCCGCCCGGGCCTTGCGGCGGCGGGTGGCCGCGGCCGGCGACTTCGGCAGGTTCTGGTGCTTGGACTTCAGCCGCTTCTTCGCCGCCGTCCGCTTCGCCTTGCTCTTCATCGCGCCCGCCTCCGAAGGAAATTCGTAGACGGTCATTCTGCGCCGCGGCGGACACGCGACAAGAGGCCGGCATCTCAGCCGCGGAGCGGCGGCCGTCAATAGCCAGGGGTGGAGCGCAGCGCAACCCCTGGACCCCGGGACACAAAATGGTGGGAGCCCCGGAGGGGCGATCGTGACGGTCGCCCCTCCGGGGCTCGGCAAATGGGGGACGACATCACCCAGGGGTTTCACCCCTGGCTATTAACGGCCGCCCCTCCGGGGCTGACGCCCGGACCGGCGCGGTGTCACGCCGGCTCCGTTGCCGTGAGGAAGCCCTCCTCGTGTCAATCCGCGGCCGGGACGACGGCCACCACCGTGCCGTCCCAGACCGCCTCGAAATCCGCCCGCGGCAGCCGCTTCGGGAACCCCTCGACGGGGTCCACGACCTCCGCCCCGTACGGGGAAACCGCCTTCACCAGCACCGCATGGCCGCCCGACGGACCCCGGACGTGGCCGATAAACGGCTCCGCACGCTCAACGCACTCGTCATACCCCGAGCGGAGAATCACCGCCCGCCGGCCGGACGGCCGAACCTTCTGGTCCAGGGCGGCGGCCGTCTGCCAGGCGTCGCTGCCGAACAGCGACGTCCCCGCCAGGTACGCCATCTCCCCTTCGCTCGCTGGGATGCCGTGACAGTGGAGGAACATGGCCGCCGCCGCCGGGGCGCAGGTCAGTCCGCTCGTCTGTCGCAGGCAGCCGTGGGAGTCGGGGGCGTTGCGCCACAGCTCCGGGGCAGCGAACCGCCACCACAGGCGGCTACCGCCCTCGGCCAGGATCAGGAACCCCGCCACCGCCACGATGCACGACAGGAAGCCGCGGCTGAAGGCCCGCTTCGGGGCGGACCAGGCGACGCCGATCAGGAGCAAGGCGGCCCAGCAGAGGACCACCGTCGCCCCGCCGACGGCGGCCGCCGCCTGATCGACTCGATCGGGGAGCAGGCCGGCCAGGGAAGCGGCACCGCCGACGATGACGGCGCCGGCGATAACGAGGAGCCCGACCCGCACTGATTTCGGAAGGCGGTGAAGCAACCGCCCGACGACGAACGCCAGCGATCCCAGACCAAGCGGGAGCACCAGGGCCGATACGTCCGAGACGAAGGGCCGGAGCATGCAATCCTCGAATGAACCAAGGACTTCGCTGCTGCGGCTGACGCGGGACCGTCTGTGGCGGACGAGCACGCACCCCGCCCGTTCCAGCTCCCGGACGAGCGCCTGCCGCTTCACACGTCCAGCTCCACCGGCTGCTGTCGGGCGGCGGCCGGGGCCGGGGTCCGTTCCTGAGTCACCACCAGGTCATAGGCGTCCTGGATGTTCTCCCGGAGTTCCTCCAGCGTCTCCCCCTGGCTGAACACCCCGGGGACTTCCAACAGCCGGCCGACGTAGAAGTCGCCGTCCTGCCAGTATTCGAGGGTGAATTGCCCGCGCATTGGTTGTCCTCACCCTGGCTATTCACGGCCGCGGCCCCGCGGCTAGCGCCGGCGGTCGCCGTCACACCGCCTGCGGTTCGCGGGCGGCCCGGCCCTTCGCCGGCGACCGGGCGGCCGCCTCCGCCTGCGTGCTCCGCCAGTACCGCGTCGGGATCATGCCGACGCACCCCAGCGCCGTGAACGCCACCGACGCGCAGATGATGGCGATCGTCCGCCCGGTCGTGAACCCGTACGAGTGCAGGCCGACGCCCAGCTGGTTCGTCCCGAACCACGACCACGTCGTCACCACGCACCCGAACACCGCCAGCACCGCCACCCCCCGCTGCTTCACCAGCCCGCCCCACCGGGCGTGCAGGACCAGGGCGTTCCAGATGACAATCAACAGCGCCCCGTTCTCCTTCGGGTCCCACCCCCAGAACCGGCCCCACGACTGGTCGGCCCAGATGCCGCCGAGCACCGTGCCGGTGAAACTCAGGAACGTGGCGAAGCACACCACCCCGTACGTCACCTGCGCCAGCGCCTTGCGGACCTCGCCAGTCAGATACGGCGTCGCCAGCCCGGTCAGGATGTAGAGCAGGCCGAAGAACCCGGCGAGGTACGTGGCCGAGTACCCCAGCGCCACGGTGGTGACGTGCGTCGCCAGCCAGAAGTTCGTGTCGAGCACCGCCTGGAGGGTGGTGAGCGTGTCGCCGTCGGCCCCGAGGAAGTGGGCGATCACGAGGCTCGCCCCGCCGGTGACGGCGGCCACGGCCGTGCCCAGCCCCCGGCCGAACAGCAACTCGACCAACAGGCCCAGCGCGGCACAGGCGAAGCCGATGAACACGGCCGACGAGTACAGGTTGGTGACGAACACCAGCCACC
>DASXAN010000522.1:0-1965 GCA_036406755.1 Gemmataceae bacterium | reverse complement strand
GTCGGGGTGCCGAAGTCCATCGACAGGCTGTTGTCGATCAGCACGTAGAAGTGCAGGTCTTCCTCCTCCATGAACAGGCGGAGGAAGAGCCTGTCGAGCCGGGCGTAGAGGTTCCAGTCGAGGAAGCGGAGGTCGTCGCCGACGACGTAGTTCTTGTAGTCGGCGAACTCGACCGACTGGCCCTTGCGCTTCGAGAGCCGCTCGCCCTTCATCCGGCCGACGAAGATCTTCCGGGACACCAGCTCGAGCTGTTCGAGCCGGGCCAGGAATCGCGGGTCGAGCAAGGGGGTCGTTACGGTGTCGGGCATCCCTAACTCCTCGTTCCCACGCTCTGCGTGGGAACGGCTGTCGTTGCCACTCCACGGCGCTCCGAGCCGCAGAGCGGCGGAACTTGCGTTCCCACGCGGAGCGTGGGAACGAGGCTTCAACCCCGCACAACCGCAGAGCTGTCCGGCGCCTTCTCCTTGACCTCGTTGAGAATCGCCGCGAGCACCTGATCAGACGGGATGTTCTCCGCCTGGGCCTCGAAGTTTAGCAGCACCCGGTGCCGCATCGCCGGCAGGTAGACGCTCCGCACGTCCTCGAAGCTGACGTTGAACCGCCCCTGGAGCAGCGCCCGCACCTTGGCCGCGAGCACCACCGCCTGCGCCCCGCGAGGGCTGGACCCGAACCGCAGGAAACGGTTGGCGTCGGCCGTGGCGAACTCGCCCTGCGGGTGCGTCGCCATCACCAGGCGGATGGCGTAGTCCTGCACGGGCGGGGCGACCAGCACCTCGCGCACCAGCGCCTGCCACGTGCGGATCTCATCGCCGTTCATGACCCGATCCGGCTGCGGCCAGTCGCTCCGCGTGGTGCGGTCGAGGATGGTCGCCATCTCCTCGCGGCCGGAGTAAGTGACGATCAGCTTGAAGAAGAAGCGGTCGAGCTGGGCCTCGGGTAGGGGGTACGTCCCTTCCTGCTCGATCGGGTTCTGCGTCGCCAGCACGAAGAACGGCTCTTCGAGGCGGTGAATCGTGCCGCCGATCGTGACGGAGTGCTCCTGCATCGCTTCGAGCAGGGCCGACTGCGTCTTCGGCGTCGCCCGGTTGATCTCGTCGGCCAGCACGATCTGGGCGAAGATCGGCCCCGGCTGGAACGAGAACACCCGCTTGCCGTCGGGCGATTCGGAAATGATGTTCGTGCCGATGATATCGGAGGGCATCAGGTCCGGGGTGAACTGGATACGGTTGAACTTCAGGTCAAGCACCTGGGCGAGCGTCCGCACCAGCAGCGTCTTGCCGAGGCCGGGGACGCCTTCCAGAAGTGCATGGCCGCCGACGAACAGGCAGGTCAACACGCCGTCCACCACGTCCGGGTGGCCGACGATCACCTTGCCGACCTCGGCGCGGACGCGGGCGTAGGCGGCCCGGAACTGGGCGGCCCGTTCGGCCATCGGTGCGGTCGTGTCCATCGGCTCGGTCCTCGCGGGGATTACGGTTGCGGGGGCGGTTCGGAACCCGGCTCGCGGTCGCCGAGCGCCTTCTTCTTCGCCTTCATGAGCCGGGCGAAGGCGTCATCGGCCGTCGGGGCCGACGGCGTTTGTGGCCGCGGTGGCGGCGGCGGGGCGGGGCGGTGCGTGGCCGCGGTGTCGGCCGTGGTTACCGGCGGGGCGGGCGGTGCCTCCTCGCCGGCGTCGAACCGGCGGGCCGCCCGGCCGAACGTCTCCCCGACCTGGGTCTTGCGGTTCTGCAACCGCTCCAGGAACTGCGGCGAACCGGCCGCCGCGTCCGCCCGGCCCCGGAGCTTCTCCCACAGCCTGACCGCGGCGGTGGATGCCTCGGCCGGCTCGATCGCGATCCGCCGTACCGCCACGTCGAAGAACAGCACGATGCCGGCCAGGAGTACGAGCCAGTACCACATCGGCTGCGGGCTTTGCGCCGTCACCGGCGACGGCCGGAACACGTCGCCCTGCCGCACCGCCTCGGC
>DASXAN010000521.1:0-2056 GCA_036406755.1 Gemmataceae bacterium | reverse complement strand
AAGACTGTGACCACCGGTCCGCCTTCCATGACGACCGCCGTCGGCGCATCCTATTGTTGCGCGGCATTCCTGGTGCTGTTCGTGTACCACCTCGGCCTGTACGCGGCCATGCCGCCGCCGTCCCGGTCGATCGGCATGGCCGCGTTGTTTGCTGGGGTTCTCGGCACAGCGGTCGCGACGGCCGCCGTCCACTGGGCGCACTACTTCCGGTCGTACATCGATTACGCCGTCCAGGCGGGGCGGGTGCCGAGAGAATGACCCGCGCGGCCGGGGCGACGGACGCACCCGGCCCGCGGGTCGGCCGCGGCCGGCCCTCACACCGGCGCCGGCCCCCGCACCGCCAGCGACCGCCGCTCGGCCGCCCGGCGCGACGACAGGCTGACCGTCTGGAAGCTCACCCCGAACCGCTCGGCGATCCGGCGCAGGGTCCAACCCTTCTCCCGCAGCCGCAGGTATACGTCCCCCCGGCACCCCGGCTTGGCCCGGAACTGCGCCCCGGTCGTCTCCCGCCGCAGGCACCCGCAGGACCGCGTATCCCCCGCCGAGAGAAGCGACGCCACGACCTCCGTCGTCCGCCCGCACTCGCACCGGCAGAGCCACACGACGTGACCCCGCCGCCGGCCGACGGGCCGGAGCGGCGTCAGGCGACCGAACGGCACGCCGGCGAGTTGAAGCGGGGGGCGTGCTATGGGAAGGCTCGGGCCGGAGGTTCGGGTGTGTTGGCGTCCGAAGTGTACCACGCCGCGGGGCGGTGGCGAAGGGGACTGGGGGCCGGCCCGCGCGTGCGGCACGAGGCTGCCGGTGACGGGGGTGTCACCGGCCGGTCATGCGAACGTCAACAGCGTGCTCGCCGGCGGCCGCTTGGCGAACTGGCACCCGACCTCGTACAGCACGCCCATCGGCCGGCACTTCAACACCGTCGCCGCCACGGGCGGGGCCGGCACCGCGGCGTCCGCCGCCTGCACCAGAATCTCCGTCCCCTCGGGCATGTACCAGCCGACCCGCAGCCGAAGCCCCCACGGCGACCGGCTCAAGACGGACCCCCCGAAGACCGACCCGGTCGCGTCGGTGATGTGCACGATCGTCGGGTCGGCTGCCCGGCGGGCGGGCCGGTGGTAATCGGCGGCCGGCGCGGCCAGGACGGCAGGAGCCGGCACTGGCGCGGCGGCCGGGGTGGCGGGGCCGGTGGAGCGCAGGCCGATCGCGGCCGTGGCCAGGACGGTGAAGATGAACGCGAGAATGGCGGCCCCTCCGGTCGGAGTCTGTGTACCGTAGGAGTCGCATCGGCGGCCGCCGCCCGCCGATCGTGGCTCCGCCCTTTATACCCCGGCCCGCCCCCCGTGCACCAGGCCGTCAGGCGGGCTAGAGTTGTGGCGTCCCTCCACGGGGATAACTTCATCCGGCCCGGGGCTCGTTGCCCCGGGCCGCTTTCGTTTCCTGTCGGCATGCCGCCGAAACGCGAACGGGCCGGGGCGGGCTATCCCCGGCCTGCCGCACGGCACCGTTCATGGCGGATCACCCGGCCGCGGCCTTCCGCCGCCGCCAGCCGTACCCGCACAGGCTGACGACGCCCATGCCGAGCAGGGCGGCCGCCGCCGGGGCCGGGACGGCGGCGGGCTGCGCCCCGCCCGCCAGATCGGCCGCGAACGCCAGCTCGTTCATCGCGTAGACCCGCAGCCCGGCCGGCTAAGGGCCGACCACGAGCGGGCTGGAGTCCGTGTACGCCTCCAGCGGGATGTTCGCGTAGATGATGTGCCCGGCCCCGTAGGCGTACTCGAACACCGACACGGACGTGGCCAGCGTGCTGGACAGCACCGCGGTGACCGGCCCCGCGAGCGGGTCGGAGGCGGTGACAAGGGACGACGCCTGCCACGCCCCGTGGACGGAGAACAGGCCGTCGTCCAGCAGGGTGTCCGTGATCGTCCCGAACGGCCCGGTGACGATGGGGTGGGCCGCGTCGATCACGTTCAGGTCGCGGTTGTTGAACGGCGCGGCGGCGGCCCCCGACAAGCCGGGCAAGAGGGTCGCCGGCGCGCCGCCCCAGTCGTGGATGACC
>DASXAN010000520.1:0-1848 GCA_036406755.1 Gemmataceae bacterium | reverse complement strand
GAAGCGTCCCGGACAGGCAGGTGAGCGTGCTCGCGAGGAGAAAGGTGTTGCGCCGGATCGGAAAGTCGGTCACGCCGCGCTCACTCTAACGACGAGGTGTTCGGATCAGGAAAGTGGGTAGACGCCCGCAAAAGGCGCCTCTTTGCGCCTGCGATCCGGGCGTAAGGCTCTTGCAAAGCCATCACCCGCAGCACAAGTTCGCAAGAGGTCCATACGTCAGATCGAAGAAGAAGGCAGTTCTCCGCGACCGGACACGTCTCCTTGAAAGGGGCTGATGCAAATGTCTGATCGGATGAAGAAGAAGCGGTGGACGCTGGTCGGAGCGGCTCTTGGCGCCGGCGCGACGCTGGCCCTGGTCCTCGGTCTGGGCGTTCTGGCCGGCAGCGGCAGCGCCGCGGCCAAGGCGGCTCCCAGGAACACGGCGCCGCCGACGATCTCCGGCACCCTCGTTGAGGGACAGGTCCTGACCGCAGGGGCGGGCACCTGGACGGGCACGGCGCCGATCTCGTACTCTTATCAGTGGCTCCGCTGTGACAGCGCCGGCAACAACTGCGCCAACATCATCGGCGCGACCGGCCGGAGCTACCGCCTCACCTCGGCCGACGTGAACAACACTCTACGCGTCGACGTGACGGCAAAGAATAGGGAAGGTTCGGCGGAGGCCACCTCCGGGCACACCGGGGTCGTCACCGCGAGGAAGCCGCCGGTGAACACGGCTCCCCCGACGATCTCCGGTAACCCCGTCGAAGATCAGACGCTCGTCGCCCAACCCGGCACCTGGACGGGGACGCAGCCGATCGCGTTCACTTACCAGTGGCTTCGCTGCGATCGCACCGTTACGAGCCGGTGTTCCACGATCGTCGGAGCGACGGCCCAGACGTATCGGCTGGGCTCGGCCGACATCGGCACGACCGTGCGAATCGTGGTCACCGCGAAGAACAAAGACGGACAGGCCCCAGCGACCTCCGCGGCAACGGCCGTGATCGGTGCGGCGCCGCCTCCGACGGGCTGTCCGCCAGGCCCCGGCCCCGCGGCCATCACGGCCGTGACGCCGCCGGCCCGCCTTCTCGTCGATCACATGCAGTTCGCGCCGTCGGTGATCACGAGCGGAACGAGGACGATCGTGGCCCGGTTCCACGTCTCGAACACGTGCGGACAGGCGGTTCAGGGCGCGCTCGTCTACGCGACCGCGGTGCCGTTCAACCAGCTGAACGTTCCGGCGGAGCAGGCGACCGGCGCCGACGGCTGGGCGCAGATCGTGTTCCAGGTCGCACGCGGCTTCCCGGCGTCGAAGAAGCAGCAGCGCCTCACGATGTTCGTGCGGGCGCGCAAGGGAGGCGAGAACGTGCTGGCTGGCATCTCGAGCCGGCGGCTGATCTCCACGCGTGTCAGCCTGGCACGCTAGGACGTGACGTGAGCAGATTCGAGCGAAGTCCGGCGGCGAAGGCACAGGCGCCGCCGTGGGAGGGATGCCGTACGTAGGGGGCGCCGAGCACGGCCTCCGCGAGCCGGCCGATCGCGAGTACGCGCCGGCCTCGCGCGAGCTGCCGCAGGAAGGGCAGGCCTTCCTCCACCTCGGGCCTGGTCGGCCGCCGGTTCGACCGCGGCCGGCCGGGCCGATGGGGGTGGGTGGGCACGACGTTCCAGAGCAGGATCTCCTCTTCGAGCCCGAGCTCGGCGAGCACGCGGTGCACGATCGTCGCCGCGGTCGCCTCCGCGGGTCCGGTTCCGGTCAGCTGGCGCTCGGAGGTGAAGGGGATGCCGGAGACGCGTGCGCCCCGGTAACCCGCGGCCTCGCCGACGAGCAGGACCGACGCGGGGGCGCGTGCCTCCAGATAGGCGGCTAAC
>DASXAN010000519.1:0-2692 GCA_036406755.1 Gemmataceae bacterium | reverse complement strand
ATGCTTCCACGGCCGTCGACCGAGGACCGACCGGAACTCGGGGAGGCGGCCGCCGCCTCGATCCCCACGCCGTACGGGGAGTTCCAGGCGCGGGCCTTCGAGAGCTCCACCGGCCACGTGCACCTCGCCCTCGTCCACGGCGAGCTCGGCGACGGCGCCTCGGTGCTGACCCGGCTGCACTCCGAGTGCCTGACCGGCGACGCGCTCGGCTCGCTGCGCTGCGACTGCGGCGTGCAACTGCGCTCCGCGCTGCGCGCCGTCGCCGCCGAGGGCCGCGGCGTGGTCCTCTACATGCGGCAGGAGGGCCGCGGGATCGGGCTGCTCAACAAGCTGCGGGCGTACAAGCTCCAGCGGGAAGAGGGGCTGGACACGGTCGAGGCCAACCAGCGGCTCGGGTTCGCCCCCGACCTGCGGCACTACGGCATCGGCGCCCAAATCCTCTACGACCTGGGGGTGCGCAGGATTCGCCTGCTGACCAACAACCCGAAGAAGGAGATCGGCCTGGGCGGGTACGGACTGCGAATCGTCGAGCGCGTGCCGATCCAGATCCCGCCGGGGCCGGACAACCGCCGCTACCTGCGGACGAAGAAGGACAAGCTCGGCCACAAGCTCGACTGGGAGGCCGGCGACGGGCCGGTGAAGCGGTGAGGCGCCGCTACGACGCCGGGGCCGCCGTCGGGCCGATCCGCGGCTGGCTCGGCCGCAGGTTCAGCTCCTCGGGCACGAAGCGGAATTCATAGTTCCGCAACTCCGGGTCGTAAGTCATGATCGGTAACAGCGGCTGCTGCTCCCAGCCCGGCCCGGCCAAGCGGAGCATTTCCTTGACCAACTCGTCGCCGGCGAGCCGGATCGTCAGCCACGCCGGCACGTTCGGGGCGACCGTCGGGGCGTCCGCCTCGACCACCTGAACCAGCCGTACCGCGTCCGGCGAGAACAGTATTGTCGGCAGTCCCGGCGGTCGCGTCGGGCCGGCCCCGGGGAAGATGTTGACGGCGCCCGGCCGGTGCAGCTCCTCGGCGACCTTGTCCCGCTCGCCGGCAGGTAGTACCTGGCCCTCCTTGCGGACGATCGCCGCGATGGCCTCCGGCTTCTCCTTCACCAGTTCCTGGTTCCACTTCGGCAGGAACCGGCGGGCGCACTCGGCCTGCAACTCGAGGCACAGCCGGCCGAGTTTGGTCAGTTGGCGATCTTGCCGCAGGCCGGTCCGCTGGAAGAGCACCTGCCACTCCCGGCCGCCGGTGATCCGGTCGTCGAACCCGCGGGTGGTAATGCCGACGTCGAACTGGCCCTCCGGCGTGCGGAGTACGTAGTTCAGCTCGACCTGGAACCCGTCGGCCTCGTCGACCCGCTCCCGCTCGCCGGTGAACTGGAAGCGGACCTTGTCGGGCCAGGTGCGGAACGTCCGGGGCAGATCGGCCTGGTTGAAGGCGTATAAGTCGGTGGACCCGAACCGGGCGCGGACCCGCTCGGCGTCCGGCAGGTCGGCCTGCTGTGACGGCGGGCGAGTCAGGCGGAAGGCCATCTCCGGCTTGCCGTCGGCCATGAGCGTGAAGAAGTCGTCGGCGGTCTTGCGGGCCTGCTGGCGGACGGCCAGGTCGGTGGCGAAGTAGTAGGCCCCGTAGCCGCCCAGGGCCAGCAGGCTCACCCACAGTGCGGCGGAGGCCAGGCCGTGGCCGGTGCGGGCGTTGCCGATCCGGCGGAGCTGCCAGCGGGCGACGACGGCCAGGGCGACGCCGACGGCCGCGAGGGGGAGCAGTTCCTTGACGAGGATCGGCCGGCCGCGGACCTTGGCCGTCGCCCAGACGCCGAGCACGGCCACGGCCGAGATGCCGGCCACGGCGGCGGCGGCCACGGCCACCCCGGACACGGGCCGGTAGCCGGCGGCTTCGTCCCGCTCGGGGCCGGGACGGACGGTGTTCGGCGTGTCGGGCATGGCGGCGGCTCGCGGGGGGTCACTCGTCGGCCGGGGCCCCGGCGGCCCCGTCGAACGCCTGCCCGTCGGCGGCGTAGGCGTCGGCCGGGCGGGTCTTCAGGTTCCCTTCCAGGTCCAGGTAGATCTTGTCCTGGAGGATCTCCTGCAACACGATCGACAGCTTGTCCCCGCCCTTAACGTCTACGAGCGGGCGGGCCCCGGTGTTCAGGGCGACCATCCGCTTCTGGATCAGGGTGGACAGCTTGAACCGCCCGCCCACCTTCTGCACGATCCCCTCTTCTTTCAGGTCATCCAGCATCATGGGCCCTCTCGAACTCTCGGCCGACGACCCCGCGGAGCTCGGCCGTCGCCCGGGCGAGGTCGTCGTTGGTGATTTGATACTGATACCCGTCCGCCAGGGCGAGTTCCGCCCGGGCCGTCTCCATCCGCCGGCGGATGCTGGCCGGGTCCTCGCCCCGGGCCACCAGCCGCCGCTCGTACTCCGCCAACGTCGGCGCCAGCAGGAACACCGACACGTGGTCCGGGCATAGCCGCCGCACCTGCTCGGCCCCCTGCACGTCGATGTCGAGGATCACGCCCGTGCCCCGCTCCAGGTACGGCTCGACCTCCGCCCGCAGCGTGCCGTAGTAGTACGTCCCGTGGACGACGGCGTGCTCCAAGAACGCCCCGGCCTGGAGCTCCCGCTCGAACTTCTCCCGCGTCCAGAAGTGGTAGTCCACCCCGTCCACCTCCCCGGGCCGCGGCGGCCGGGTCGTCGCC
>DASXAN010000518.1:0-2323 GCA_036406755.1 Gemmataceae bacterium | reverse complement strand
CTGGAGCGTGACGCCGGGCAGGAGGTGCCAGTTCGCGCCGCTCTTGCCGAGGTTCGTGACCGAGTAGGTGGCGGGGTAGACCAACGCGCAATCGCCGAATTGGGCCGGGGGCTGCGCGCCGGCCGGCGTCTGGTAGGGCCGGTCCAGGCGGCCGCGGATTCCGGTGGAGTCGTTGCCGTTGGCGCCCGAGACGGCCAGGACGGCGTCGGCGACGACGGCCGACAGGAACGTCCCGGCCAGGGCGGCGCCGACCGGCACCGCCAGGTCGTTGGGCGTGGTATTCAAGTTCTGGCCGTCCGCCACGATCGGCAGCAAGGCCGTGGCCCCGTTGATGTCGGCCCCGGCGCGGTGCGGGTCGTCGCTAATCCGTTGGCTCGGCATCGTGCCCTCTCCCACCGGCGGCCGCTGGAGGTGTGCCGCCCGGAACCGTCCCACGCCCCGTCAGCCTCCGACTTCGCGGAGGATCAGTCCTCCGCCCTCCCGGAGCAGGTCGCCGCCATCCTCGCGCAGCAGGTGCCCGACCAAGAGCCCAGCCAGGTCGGGGATCGCCTGCACGCGGCGGGCGTCGCGGAACGTCAGCGTCAGCGCCAGCCCGGCCGTCCGGTCGGCCGCTGGCTGCCCGCCGAACCAGTCCGGCCCGACCTCCCGCGGTTCGCCGGTGCCGGCGTCCCGGAACCGCGGCGGCTCGACGAACCCGTTGAACGACGCCCCGATCATCGCGTTCGCGGCATTCAGGAGGTCGTACGACGAGTGCAGGGCCGCCACCACCTGTCCGCACCGGGCCAGCAGCCCCTGCCGGGCCGCGGCCAGCCGGCTGGGGCCGCTGCGGTCGTAGGGGGCGTCGGCGATCCGCAGGGTGGCCGTTACCCGGAAACCGAGCCGCTCGTCGAGGGCCTCGTTGGCGCTGTTGCTCCACCCGCCGCCGGGGTGGACGGCCAGATACGACTGGCCACACCCGGTCGGCGGCTTGAGTCCTACAGTCACCTCACACTCGGCGGGGGTGAGGACCAGCGCCGAACGGAGCGTGTCGCGGGCGGCCAGCAGCAGCGCCAGGAGGCTCACGCCGGCCGAGATTCCCGGCTACACGACGGCTGCTCGTGCGGTCCGGCCCATCGATGATAGTGACACCGTCATCATTCCGGCCCCCCGCCCTCCGCCAGCGTCCGGAGGGCATGGATCAGGGCGTCGTTGGCGAGATCGGCGATCTCGTACTTCGGGCGATCGGGGTCGAAAGTATCCCCGAGCGCCGACGAGGTGTAGGGGCTGATGTCGGAGCGTGTGACGAAAGCGTCGCCAAGTACCGCCCGCAAGCGTTCGCCGTCGTCGTAAAAGTACTCCTGAAGGAGCGGGATGATACGGTGATACCACCCGAACCGCAGGTCGTCGGCATTGCCCGTTCCCAGGCCGAGGAAGTAGCTGTGACCGATCTGGTGGTCCCGGTCCAAGAGCAGGACGACGCGCTCGTTCAGCACCGCCATCAGGCGGCCGAGGTCCACCCCGCCGGCGGTCGGCAGGAGGGCCGGGTCCGGCGCCAGCGGCAGGAACGCGAACCGCCGCCGCAGAGCGATGTCGAGCAGCGCGATGGACCGGTCGGCCGTGTTCATCGTCCCCAGCAGATACAGGTTGGGCGGCACACCGAATGACTGCCCCGAATACGGCAGCGTGACGGTGACCTCGTTCGCAGCGCCAAGCCGCTTGTCGTCCTCAATTAGGGTGATGAGTTCGCCCATGACCTTCGAGATGTTGGCGCGGTTGATCTCGTCGACCACGAGCAGGTAAGTAGGTGCGCCGTCGCCGTGGGCCCGCCACGCCGTCTCGGCCCGGGCGCAGATCTGGCGGAACACGCCGGGCACCACTGCGTACCGGATCTGTCCGTCGTCGTCCGGCGGCAGGGGCTTCAGCCCCTCGACGAATTCCTCATAGGTGAACGACTGGTGGAACGTCACGAACTCCATGAAGTTGTGTCGGGCGGTGCCGGGAAGCTCCACCTTGTTGCCCGCCTCTCTCAGCAGCCTTATCAGCTCTTGCGCCTCATCCAGGCCGACCCGGAAGAGAGTGCCTTGGGCGCGGAAGCTGATCGGCTCGGAGTTTTCGAGCACGGGGTTTGTGACCAGCGTCGCCCAATCGACCGGGTGCGCGACTCGGGCCACCGGCTCAACCACAATGCCTTCGACCTCCGCGTCGTTTACGATCCGCGAATGCAGGTCTTCCTTGACCCTCGCCAGCGCGACTACCTTCTTATGCGGGTGCGACAGGTAGCCGAACACTAGATCCCCCACCCTTGCGTCCCGGAAGTTCCGGGCGATCCGTCGGGCAGTAAAGA
>DASXAN010000517.1:0-5193 GCA_036406755.1 Gemmataceae bacterium | reverse complement strand
AAATGCCGGCCGGTGCCCCGTACCCGGCCGGCGTGAATCAGCAGCAGCCGATGACCACGCCCCTGCCGTCCCAGATGGGTGCCCTGGCGGCCCTGGCGGCGCAGTCCGGCGACTACTCGGACTTCAAGGCGAACGACGGCCGGGCGAATCTGCTCGGCCGGATCGACCTGGCCCGCAAGCTGACGCCGTACCACTTTGTGGACCCGACGAACCCGACGAACCCGAACAACGGCAAGTTCGTCTCGCCGTTGGACCCGAACAACGGCCAGCCCATCCCGCCGCCACCCGCGGCCGCCTTGTACAGTCAGGTGTCGCTCGCGACCACGCCGCAGTCCCCGTACCGCTACTACTTCGCCCTCTACGACCGCCAGCAGTTCGCCAAGGACATTCTCGACCGGCTGATCGAGGCGACCGGCGCCGCCCCCCTGGCCCGCATCCAGGCCAAGACCGCGACGAAGGAGGAGTACGCCGCCGTCCGCTACCTGGCCCAGCTGGCCGTCAACATGGTCGATTACATCGACGACGACGACGTCATCACCCCGTTCCCGTGGAACGCCCCAGGGGCTTTCCCGTGGAACCCGCAGACCAACGACTCGGCCAAGCACTATGAGCAGGACTTGCAGCAGCCGCCCGACCAGCCGGCGCAAACGCCAGGCTGGGTGTACGGCACCGAAGCGCCGAAGGTGCTCATCAACGAGGCGTACAGCGAATTGCAAAACGACTGGACCGACAGCCCGAACAACCCGCAATCGCAAGCGGCGTCCGACGGTGCGCGGAGCGCCTACTGGTACAGCTTCTGGCTGGAGCTCTACAACCCGACGCCGGCGGCCAACCCGCCAGTGGACACCGTCACCACCCCCGGCGTCGCCCGTGCCCCGGCCGAACGGCAGGACCCGGACCGGATGAGTATCAACGCCGGGGGCCAGCCGATCGACCCGGCGACCGGGCAGCCGCTCCCGCCCGCGCAGGCCGTCAAGCACGACCGCAACGCCGCGCAACTGGAGCGCGTCAGCCCGACGGTGGGCAAGTATCCCGTCTACGAGGTGGTCATCCTGGACGAGGGCAGCGGGACGGTGTCCCCGCCGTTCGTGCAGACTCTGAGCAACCCGGCGAACACGGACGGGTGGCTCAGCGATGCACAATTGCAGAACGGGAACAGGTTGAGGATCCAGCTGACGTCGTTCGCCCTCCCCGGTTCCGGCCAAACCGCCACGAGCAAGATTCCCGCTCCCTACGCCAATTATTTCGACCCCAACTTCGTGGAACCGACGAGCGGGGCCTTCAGCGCCGGCATCGAATTCAGCAAGGGCGCGCCTGGGGGGCTTGCGCCAAACCAGGGATTCTATGTCCTGGCCCCGGACAAGAATCACCCGTTGCAGGACAAGCCGGCCCAGGCGGGGAATGAGCCGTTCACCCCGACGCGGTGGGTGAACAACAACGGGGCGACGCCGACGCAGTCGCCCGCGCAACCGTGGGGCCAACCGACCGGCACGAACGCCCAGAATTCGATGACCTACCAGTCGACGGCGGGCGGCGCCGCCGCGCCACCGAATACGCGAAACATGGCCGTGCAGGCGGGCGACTTTAATTCCGGCAAGCACCACACGGTGCTGCTCCGCCGGCTCGCCTGCCCGGGCCTGGACCCGAACCCGGTGAACCCGGCCACGGGGCAGCCGTTCAACGCGAACAAGCCGTTCAACCCGTACATCACGGTCGATTACATGAGCCGCGTGCCGACCAACGACGCGGTCAAGTACGTCCCGAAGGACGGCAACGGCAAGGTGACCAATGACAACTACATGCAGCCGACCCAGCGGCGGTCGTTCGCCCGCCGGCAGCCGCACGCCGCGACCCTGGCGGGGCTGACGGCGACGGGGGCCACCGAGGCGCCGGTGCTTGCGAGTTTCTTCAAGCACAACAATCAGACCCAACCGAATCCGGTCGGGCCCGTGCCCCACCTGGACGCGCCGTTCGACTGGCCCGTCCACCTGGACCGGCCGCCGGCCACCGTCACGGAATTGCTGCACGTGTCCGCGTACCCGCCGCACCTGCTGACGCAGAGATTCGCCCTCGGCCAGTACGACGTGCCGACCGACCTCAACACCCGCCAACTCAAGGCCGAGGCTCGCGACCAGCACCTGGCCCCGTGGCAGGACCCGAACGCCCGGTTGTACCGGGCGCTGGAGTTCTTCACCGTCGGCGACCGCAGCCCGTACCCCGGGACCGGCGGCCGGCTGCCGGGCAAGGTCAACCCCAACACGGTCTTCGATCGGGACCAGATGGACGCGACCATCGACGCCCGGCTGAAGGCCAACCCGCAGGCGAACCCGCCGATCCCGACACCGCCCAATTTCTTCTTCGAGAACCCGCCGACCGCCGGCCCGCCGGCCACGCCGCCGATCGGGGCGGTGACCGACGTCTGGAACGCGGCCGGCAACCCGCCGACGCTGCCGAGCCTCCCGCTGAACGACCCGGCCAACGCCAGCTTCCTGCACCGCAAGCAGCAGATGCTGGCCGGGACCGCCGCCAACCAGCCGGACCGGCCGTTCATGTCACTGGCCGCCCCGCCGGTACCGGCCGGGGACATGCAGTACCCCCTCGGGTCGGGCCTGGCGGACACCATCCTGCCCTACCAGGACCCCGATCCGAACCCCGCGACCCATAAGGGCATCGTCGGCACGTTCACGCCGCGGATGGCGCTCGACCCGAACTCCAACCCGCAGGCACCGTCGCCGCTGTCGCCGCCGGCCTGGCCGTCGCTCGACTTCACACCGACCACGACGGACCTCTACCAACTCACGTATGTCCAGCCGCCCATCAGCCCGTTCCCGCAGGCGCTGGGCCAGCCCCTGCAGGCGTACCAGAAGCAGCTGGTCCCGCCGTACGTCATGAACGAGATGCTGAACAAGATCAGCGGCCACGTCACGCCCCGCAGCAACACGTTCGCCGTGTTCGTGACGGTCGGGTTCTTCGAGGTCATCGACGACAGCACCTTCCCGGTCAAGCTCGGGGCGGAGGTGACCACGTCCACCGGCAAGGCCGTCCGGCACCAGATGTTCTCGGTCGTGGACCGGACCAACCTGGCCATCGATTCCGGCAAGGCTTTGGACCCGGTGACGCTGCAGCCGACCGGCGACCCGTCCGGCCGGCTGCGGCAGGCCGCCACGCCGCCGGTGTTCATGTCGCTGGCCGACGCCGTCGTGGCCGGCACCGGCACGACGGCCGTGGGCAACACCCCGGCCAAGCCGATCAACGTCCACATCGCCGGCGGCATCCCGACCGCCTACGACGGCACGATGCCGGTCACGTTCCAGACCAACCAGGTGATGTACCTGGACATGGGCGCCAACCAGGAGCCGGTGACGGTCAACCAGGCCACGGTCGAGGAACCGACCGGATCGGGCAAGTTCGTGACGGTGTTCCAGCTCACCTTCGGACCCACCGGGGCGAAGTTCAGCCACGCCCCCGGGGCGACGCTGTGTACCTATCAGCCGGGCAACCCCGGCCCGCAGGGGCCGATCGACTACACGTCGCCGCAGTACAAGGCGGTCGTGCCGTACGCCTACATCATCCAGTAGGCGACCTCCGACATCCCCGGCCCACGGGCGAATACTCGTCCGTGGGCTTTTTTTTCGCGCCGCCATAGAATTCATCGGTTCGCCATTTCGCCCGCGAGGCCGCCATGCCCGACCCGCTGCCCGCCTCCGACCGGTTCCGTCTGATGGCCGACGCCGCGCCAGTCCTGATCTGGGTCAGTGGGCCGGACAAGGGGCGCACCTGGGTCAACAAGCCGTGGCTGGACTTCACCGGCCGGCTGCTCGACCGGGAGCTCGGCGCCGGCTGGGCCGACAACGTCCACCCCGACGACCGGCCGCGGGTCTTGGAGACGTACGCCACGCACTTCGACGCCCGCACGCCGTTCACGATGGAGTACCGACTGCGGCGGCACGACGGGGTGTACCGCTGGGTCATGGACAACGGCGTGCCGCTGACCGACGCGGCCGGGGCGTTCGCGGGATACGTCGGGTCGGCCGTGGACATCACCGAGCACCGCTCGGCCGAGGACCGGCTGCGGGACGCCGACCGCCGCAAGGACGAATTCCTGGCCATGCTCGCCCACGAGCTCCGTAACCCGCTGGCCCCACTCCGCAACGCCCTGCAATTGCTCCGCCTGCCGGACTTCGGCGGCCAGCCGCTGGAGCACGTCCGCGGGGTGATGGAGCGGCAGGTCGAGCACCTGGTGCGGATGGTGGACGACCTGGTGGACGTGGCCCGCCTCCTGCAGGACCAGATCGGCCTGAGGCCGGCGGTGATCGACGTCCGGGCGGCAGTGCGGCGGGCGGTGGAGACGGCCCAGCCGGTGATCGACGCCCGCGGCCACCGGCTGGCGCTGGACCTGCCGGCCGACCCGGTCCCGGTCCGCGGCGACCTGGTGCGGCTGGCGCAGGCGCTGTCGAACCTGCTGGCGAACGCGGCCAAGTTCACCGCCCGGGCCGGGCTGATCCGAGTGGCGGTGGCGGAGACCGACGGGTCGGCCGTAGTGCGGGTGCGGGACACCGGGGCCGGCATCCCGCCGGAGCTGCTGCCGCACGTGTTCGACCTGTTCGTCCAGGCGGACCGGTCGGCGGCCCGGACGCAGGGCGGGCTGGGCGTCGGCCTGACGCTGGTCAAGCGGCTGATCGAGATGCACGGCGGCACGATCGAGGCGCACAGTGCGGGGCCTGGCAAGGGCAGCGAATTCGTCGTGCGGCTGCCGCTGGCGGCGGACGCCGTGCGGGACGGCGGCTCAGAGGTTTCTCCCCATTCCCCACTCCCCGCTCTTCAGTCGTTGCGGGTGCTGGTCGTGGACGACAACGTGGACGCGGCCGAGAGCCTGGCGGTGCTGCTGCGGGCGGCCGGGCACGACGCGCGAACGGCGCACAGCGGACCGGAGGCTGTGGCGGCGGCGGCGGTGCGGCCGACCGCGGTCGTGTTGGACATCGGCCTGCCCGGGATGGACGGATACGCCGTCGCCCGGGAGCTGCGGCGACGGCCGGAGACCGCCGGCGCGAAGTTGATCGCCCTGACCGGCTACGGCCAGGACGCCGACCGGGACAAGGCGCGGGAGGCCGGGTTCGACCACCACCTGACCAAGCCGGTCGAGTTCGACGAGCTGCAGCGCCTCTTGGTGGGTTAGCCGTGACGCGGAGTCCG
>DASXAN010000516.1:0-2843 GCA_036406755.1 Gemmataceae bacterium | reverse complement strand
CTCAAGTGTCGTTGCCAGTCGGGGGAACTCGGGGCGCTCACGCGACCCCGCTCGCCGGCCCGCGCCGCGCCTTCGCGTGCCGCTGGAGCGCCAACCGGTCCGCCCTCAGCCGTGTCCGATCCGCGCCTTCCGCCGCCCGGTCTTACGGACCATCGACTCCCGCAGCCGGGCCACGTAGTACGACGGGTTCCGCCGGATCTCGTCCATGAACCGGCACGCGATCGGGCTCGGCGCGGTGACGCCGCGTTCCCACTGGCTGACCGACTTGGCCGTGACCCCGAGGAATTGCGCGAACACGGCCTGACTCGCGCCCAGCCGCCCCCGCGTCGCCTTGACCAAACTCGGGGTGTAGGCGTCGGGCCGCAGGTCGAGTTGCATCTGGTAGCAGTTGAACTCTGCCCCGATGTCGCCCCCGGCGTCCAGGGTGTCCGCCAGTTCGGTAAACCCGGCGATCAGGTCATCCGCGATCGACGCCTTCCGTCCCATCCGCATGCCCTTTCCTCAGTCATCTGTCGTCCGCGCCCGGCCGCGGCGTGGATCGGTACGGGCGGCTCATCAGCGACCGCTCGACCCGAGCGACGGCGGACCGCAGCGCCGCCTTATCCGCCGCGGTCAGGTCGTCCTGCTCGCCCTTCTGGTAGACGATGGCAAGGACGATCGTGGCGACCGGCTCAAAGTAGGCGTAACACACCCGCAGACCGCCGCTCTTGCCGGTGTCCCCGTGCAGACGGGCGAACCGCATCTTCCGGAGCCCGCCGGTCCCTTCGATGACGGTCCCGACGTGGGGCCGCGTCATGATGAGGATTTGAAGCGCTTGCAGGTCCGCGTCGGTCAACTTGAGCTGCTGCCACCGCCGCGTGAAGGGCCGCAGCTCGATAAACGTCAGCAGGTCTTCCGGCTGAAACCCGGGTCCCGGATGGCTGGGAGTCCCACGGCGAGCGGGGCGTCGCTTTGCCATGACCAACATCCCTGTGGCCACGCGGAAACTGGAGAACCCATGTCGCTCATAATCTATGCCATTCGATGGCATAGATTCAAGGCGAACTCAGGCGGGACATGTTCCGTCAGCGGCGACCCCCAGCGCTATTTCTTGTCCAACCCCAGCAGCGCCGTGAGCTGCCGCCACGCCTCCTGCCGCGTCGCCTCGTACTTCGCCCCCGCGGCCGGCTGGCCGCTGTCCCAGAACGCCACCAGCTCCTGCCCCTGCCGCCGCAGCAGGCCGGCCACCGCCCGCAGCCGCTCCGCCGCCTGGCGGTCGGCGTCCGTCTGGGCCGCCGCGGCCACCTTGGCCAGCTGCCGGTCCACGGCGTCGAGCGGGGTGACGACGGTGGCCAGCACCGCCCGCGCCGCCTTCTCGTCGTAGAGCCGCTCCGCCTTGCCGTCGGCCAGCAGGCCGATGTTCAGGTACGTCTGGTACAGGTACAGGCCGGACAGCAACCCGACCGTCTCCGTGAGCGCCGCCCGGTCGTCGGTCGGCGGCGGGGCCGGCTGCGGGGCGACGGCCACCGGCGCCCCGAAGAGGCGTGCCCCGATCGGCCCGATCGGCAGCCGCCGCCGCTGCTCCGGCTCCTGGCCGCGGGCGAAGCCGATGCCGACGAGGGCGAACATCAGCGCGGTCCAGCCGATGACGATGACGCGAGTCTTGATTCCCATGTGTCCCCCAGTGGAAGAGCCGGCGCCGGGGCGGTCCATGCCGCCGGCGCCGGGATGATGGTTGCGGGTGTTTCTAGCCGTGACCCTTGCCGCCCTTGCCGCCACCCTTGCCGTGGCCGTTCCCGTGGCCGGGCCACGATGGGAACGACCCCTGGGGCTGATGGCCGGCCGTCGGGGCCGGGGTTGGGGCACCAGGCTGCGAGGTGTTCTGCGGGAAGGTCAGAACGCCCTGCTGCTTGTACGGCTTGAGTTGGTGGATGACGTCGGCCAGCTGCTGGCCGTGAATGTCCTGGTGCGTCAGGTCGCTGACGAGCCACCCCATGCCGGGGCGCAGGGCGGTGCCGCTGGCGTTCAGGCCGTTGAGCAGGCTGCTCGTCGCCTGCGGCGGCAGGTTCAGCGTGGGCGGCAGTACGGGCGTCGTCGGGAGGGTCGGCGGTGGCGGCACAGTCTGGCCGCCGCGGGCGCCGATCAGGTCCGCTTGGCCGAAGGCGGCCGCCGACAGGCCGAAAAACAGGGCCAGGCCGACGACGGCACCGACCAGCCGAACCGGGCGAATGCGTAGGAGCACAGTCATGGGCCTCTCCTTCTGTCGGAACAGATGACACGAACGGGAGAGGACGGGAAAACCGGCAGGGGCATCGGCGGGACGGGAGAAGCGCCGAGGTGAGCTACGACAAGTTTAGCACGCACCGGGCGGCCGCGCGGGAACGCCCAGCGTAATGCGTAAATGCCTAAATTCGAGGAGTTTATGACTAATTGCGGACGGCGTGTGGCTCAGCTGACGGTCGCAGTCGCCAAGCCGCAAGCGGTAAAGACCTTGGCGTACCGCTCGAACGTCAGCCCGTCCACCGTCACCGTCCGCTCGCCGGTCACGCCGTCCACTAGCGGGCCCGCCTCCACCATCACCCGCAGCAGCTCGCGCTCCCGGGCCGCGTCGTACAGGTCCGGGTCCGCGGCCGCCCGCTTGAGCAGTCGCACCCCGGTCGCCAGGGCGTACGCTCCCCAGTTGCTGACGCCGGCCACGATCAGGTGGTCCGTCGCCACCCGGCACGCCACCACCCCGCCCTGCGGCACGTTCCGCCGGATCGTCTCCCACGGCACCTTGCCCATGCCGATCTCGTTGCCGCCGTCGCCGATGCCGATCGTCGTCCGCCCGCCCACCATCGCCCACGGCAGCTTCTCGAACAGCA
>DASXAN010000515.1:0-2483 GCA_036406755.1 Gemmataceae bacterium | reverse complement strand
CAGCTGGGCGCCCATCTTGATCTCGTTGTTGTACCGGGGGAAGCGGTAGGCCAGCAGTTCGCTCCCGGGCGGCTCGGTCCATTCGATGATGTCGATGAACTCGCCGCGCAACTTGTCCCACAGGCCCATGGTGCGTCTCCGCGGGGGTATCAGGAAACCGCCGCCATTGTGCGGCCCGCCGGGGGCCGGTGCAACGATAATCGGCCGGACAACTGGTACTTCGGCGATCCGGGTCCGGGATTGATAACGAAAGCCGATGCCGGATTTCAACAGGGCGGCAACAGGCGGCGGGCGACGTGGGCCAGCACGACCGCCAGAAACAGCAAATTCCTCGGCGGCAGCGCCCAGATGGCGAGCGGCAGCGCCCGCTGCGGCTCGCCGGTGGCGATGACCTCTGCGAGTCGTCCGCCGAGCCGCTCCATCCAGCCGACGGACCGCGGCCACTCCCACAGGCCGGCCAGCCATTCGGCGGGAATGCCGGCCCTACCGACCCCGGCCCCGGCGATGCCGCCGACGATCGCTCCGACCGTGTCCGTGTCGCCGCCGCAGCGGATGGCGGCCAGCACTGCGGACCGGAGGTCGGCCGGGTGCGACAGCCAGGCGTGCACGGCGGCCGGCACGGTGTGGTACATGTAGCCGCTGACGCCGCGGCCCAGGCCAACCGCGTCCGCATACTCGTCCGTTGGTTGGCCGGCCGTGACACTCTCGCGGACGCGGTCCAGCCGGGCGAGCAGGTCGGCCGCGTCCCTGGGCAGGTGGGATCCAACCGCGGCGAAGAACGTGGCGGCCGCATCCGCCGGCGCGAGCGTCGCGGCCGTGTGAGCGGCAATGGCGACGGTGAGGGCGCCCGCCTCCGCTTTCGGGTCGGTGTGCGTCATGCGCGTACTGGCGCGGACCAGCTGCCGCAGGCGATCCGGGTCGTGACCGTAACAGACGCCCAGGATCGGGCCACGCATCGCCGGCCCGTTGCCCGCGGAGAACACGCCACTGCGGTGCGGCGGGACGCCGAGCCAGAGTTTCACGCAGGCGCGGGCCGTCGCCCGGCCGATGCCAGCCGGCAACCCCAGAAACCACCAGCGGAGCCGGCGGCCCAGGTCGTGGGTGAACCGCTCAGCATCGCCGGCCGAGGTGATGAGCGCCTGCGCCGTCAGGCAGGCGTGCTCGGTGTCGTCGGACGCCATGCCACGGCCGAGGAGGAAATGGTAACGGTCGATGTTCGGAAAGAGCCGGCGCTGCCGGCGGCGGGACATGCCCTCGGCCGGCAGTCCGAGCGCGTCGCCGATGGCCATGCCGAGCAGACACCCGACCACGGCGTCGCGCCGACCCGTCATGTCAGTAGATCATGTGCTCGCGATAAAGCTCGAACGCCGCGAACAGGGCGTCGCGGGCCGTCGGTTGCGTCAAAGTCGTCGCCACGTCGGGGCCGTTGCCCGCGGACCGCAGGAACCCCTGCCACCGCAGGTCGTCCGTCATGCGGACCCCGACGACCGCCTCCGGCAGGTTCGGCCCGGTAACCTTGTACGCCCCCTCGCCGACCGGCTCGACCTTCGCCTGCCGGCCCTTCACCCAGGACGGGATGTCCAGATCCTCGGCCATGCGTCGCCCCTCACCGCAGTTCGCGGACCGCCGCGTTGATCCGCTGCAAGACCGTGTTGACTTGTTCGCTGGCGCGGGCCTTGGCCGCCTCCCGCAATTGCTTGGACGCCTCGGCCAGCGCTTCGGCCCGCACGCCCAGGTCGCCCTGGCGGTATGTCGGCACGTCCGTCGCCCGGCGGAGGAAGCGGGCCGTCTGGTCCAGCCCGCGGGCGGCGTCCTCGACCTCCGCCCACCGGTCCACGTAATACGCCTCCAGGGCCGTCATCGCCTGCAGGCGGGCCCGGCTGACGAGGTCCGTGAAGGGAAGGGGGGCGGAGTCTTCGGGGAGCGGCTGGATGACCGCCCGCTGGGCGGCGGCTTGGCAGCCGACGGCGGCCAGGACCAGTCCGAACGCGATGACGCGGCGCACGGCGGCACCTCCGCAAGGTGCCGGGCCGCGGACGATGCAATCCTAGCGGTTCGGCGAGTAGGACGGGTCGGGACGGTCCACACCCGCGCGGGGGCTGAGGCGGTCGTCCTCGATGTAGGAGTACCGCAACCGCCCCCGCGACTCCTGCTCGGGGATGGTCAGCATCGGGTCATCCACGCGGCTCGGCTTGCGGTAGCCTAAGGGGCCGGCGGTGTTCTGGCAACCGGCCAGGGACAGGAGCAGGCCGACGAGGCAGAGGCGGGGGCGCATCACAGATCCCTTTCGCGCAACGACGGGCAGGGGGGTCCGTCCCGGTAGGAAGTCTATCGTCCGCGCGGTCGCGGGCGGTGGGCGGGGCCAGCCCGTTTCCCGGCGGGCGGCCGAATCGCGCCCGCCCAGGCGGTACAGCTGGAACAGTTTTCCCGGTTAGCCGCGACGCGGAGTCCGCGGAGCGGAGCGCGGCAGCGCCCTCGCGCTC
>DASXAN010000514.1:0-1592 GCA_036406755.1 Gemmataceae bacterium | reverse complement strand
GCCAGCAGCGCGTCGCGCGTCGCCTCGAAGTCCAGCCGCTGCCGGTTCGCCTGCCACAGGTGCGCATTTTCCGGATCGACCTTGTGACACTCCGGACGGTCGTCGCTCCGCTGCCGGTACGCCGCCGACAGGAGGATGTGTCGGTGCAGCTTCTTCAGCGACCAGCCGTTGTCCATGAAGAACGTCGCCAGATGGTCGAGCAGCTCGGGGTGCGTCGGCGGGTCGCTCCGCAGGCCGAAGTCGCTGGGCGTGCCGACCAGCCCCTTGCCGAAGTGCTGCGCCCAGACGCGGTTGACGAACACGCGGGCCGTCAGCGGGTTGGCCGGGTCGGCGATCGCCTTCGCCAGTTCCAGCCGGCCGCTGCCGTCGGTGAACGGCTTGCGGTTGGGCCCGGCGAGGACTTCGAGGAACTGCCGCGGCACGGCCGGGCCGACGTTGGCCGGGTTGCCGCGGAGGAAGACGTGCGGCTGGACCGGCTGCGGGGCGTCGGCCAGGGCCATCGCCCGGGCCGGGGCGGCCGGCGAGTTGGCCTGGAACGCCTCGACCTTCTTGACCAGCTCGCGGAGCTTGTTGCGGTCGGCCCGGTTGAGCAGCCGGTCGAACTTCTCCGGCGGCAACTGCTCGACCGGGTTCGGCCCGAGGACCGTTGCCGCCCGCAGTGCGGTCGCCCCGAGTGACGGCGGCACCAGGGCGACGGCCCGCGACAGGGCCGCCTTCGCCTCCTGCCGCTTCTTGCGGTAGGCCGCGACCTCGGCCTTGCGCTTGGCCAGTTCCTTCTCGAACGCCTCCAGGGCGGCGGTCCGCTGCGGCGTCTCGATCAGCGGCGGCTCCTTGGGCTCGACGCTGGACGCGAACACGCCGTAGAGCGAGTAGTAGTCCCGGCTCGGGATCGGGTCGAACTTGTGGTCGTGGCAGCGGGCGCAGGTGACGGTCAGCCCCAAGAGCCCGCGGGTGACCACGTCGATGCGGTCGTCGATGATGTCGTGGGTATTGTTGAGGAACCGCCGGCCCAGCGTCAGGAAGCCGAGCGCCGCCAGCGGGTGCTTGTCGTCGCCGAGCGGCAGCTTATCGGCGGCGAGCTGTTCGACGATGAACCGGTCGAACGGCTTGTCCTCGTTGAAGGAGCGGATGACGTAGTCGCGGTAGGTGTAGGCATATGGGTACTTCCGCTCCTCCATGAAGACGTAACCCTTGGAGTCGGCGTAGCGGGCCACGTCGAGCCAGTGCCGGCCCCAGCGTTCGCCGTAGTGCGGCGACGCGAGCAGGCGGTCGACCAGCCTGGCATAAGCCTCCGGGTCCGGGTCGTGGACGAAGGCGTCGATCTCGGCCGGGGTCGGCGGCAGGCCGGTCAGGTCGTAAGTCACCCGGCGGAGGAGCGTGCGCCGGTCGGCGGGGGGCGCGGGAGCCAGCCCGGCTGCCTCCAGCCGGGCCAGGATGAAGCGGTCGACCGGCGTCCTCGGCCAGTCCGTCTGCTGCACCGGCGGGACCGAGCCGGGCCGCAGCGGCTGGAACGCCCAGTGCTTGCGCCGCCCCTGGAGGTCGAACCCGGCCCGCGCCGCGGCGGTGCCGGACGCGGCGGCGTCCGGCCAGGG
>DASXAN010000513.1:0-2774 GCA_036406755.1 Gemmataceae bacterium | reverse complement strand
GCTCCGCTCCGCAGACTCCGCGTCGCAGCTAACCCAAGAAAAAATCGCCACCGCGCTTGACTACGGTACATTTGTACCCTATCGTGTTTCTGTGAACGTTAGTTCACTATGACTGTGAGGCCCGCCATGCTGACCGCCCCGCACCCGCCGCCCATCCCCGTCGCCCGCTGGTCGCCGATGGTCGGCCACGCCTTGACCGTCGTCGCCCTCGCCCTCGGCGGGCTGTCGTCCTTCCACGCCCTGCGGGCGGAAGTCGTGGAACTGCGTTCAAACCTGAACGCGCTGATGAACCTCGAGGCGGAACACACCCGCCGGGCCGAGGCCGGCCGCGACGAGGCCGACCGCCGCCACGCCACCGAGTGGCAGCAGATCCGCGAGGACATCCGCGAGCTGCGGGCCGATGTCCGCAACCTGAAACAGGCACTCATGAAGGGGGACCGGCCGTGAACCGCTCCGGCATCAAGACCACCGAGTTCTGGACGACCGCCGTCAGCCAGTTGCTCACCGTGCTGGCCCTGGTCGGGCTGATCGGGCAGACCGACCTACCCGGCCTGCAAGACGCGCTCGGCAAATGCGTCGCGGCGGCGGCCGTGTTCGTCACCAACGCCTGGGTCATCGTCCGGTACATCCAGAGCCGGACGCAGGTCAAGCAGTCGGCCGCCGCCCGGTAGCAGCCCTTCCCCCGCCGAGCCGTGGGCCGCGCGCGACCGGGGTCCCCCGGCCCCGGCTCGGTCACTTCGTCTGCCGGAGTTCGCCGCCATGCCGCCCCGCCCCGGTCCGCCGCGGACGACCGCCGGCCCGGACGAGGACTTCCCCGGCAGCGACTACACGGACGAGGAGCGGGCGTTCCTGGTGGCGATCGACGCGTACCGGCGGCGGCACCGCCGGCCGTTCCCGACCTGGCGGGAGGTGCTGCACCTGGCCCACAGCCTCGGCTACCGCAAGGTGGCCGAGCCGCGGGAGCCGGTGCCGCCGGGGAGCCGGTTGCCGGAGCCATCGTGATCGCCGCTTGCGGCTTAGCGACCGACCGCTAAGCCGCAAGCGGCTCAGAACGGAACCAGACCAATGTCCCTCCTGACCCGCGTGCTGAAAGCGCTCAAGCCGGCCCGGGCGGCGGCCCCGAAGGTGACCGGCCTGTTTGCCGGCCCCTCGACGGCCCGCCCGGCCGGGTGGTGGCGGGACGACCACGTCGAGCAATTGCGCAACTACTCGAGCTGGGTCTACTCCGCCGTCAACGCGATCGCACAAGAGGTCGCTCGGCAGCGGCCGGACCTGTACCGGGCCACCGGCCCCGCCGAGCACGACCGCGAGCCGCTCGCCCCGAACCACCCGCTCGCTCGCGTGTTGACCCACCCCAACCCCTGGCTGACGCCGTGGGAGCTGTGGTACCTCACGATCGTCTACCTCGAACTCACCGGCAATGCGTTCTGGTACGCGGCTCCGCTGTCGGTCGGCGACGCCCGGCTCGGGGTGCCCGGCGAGCTGTGGATCGTGCCGACGCCGTGGGTCCGGGTCGTGCCCGACTCGCAGCGGTACGTCCGGGCCTACGAGATCAGCGCCCCTGGGACACCCCCGGAGCTGTTCACGCCCGACGAGATCATCCACCTCAAGTACCCCAACCCGCTCGACCCGCACTACGGCCTGTCTCCCCTCCAGGCCAACGCCCTGACCGTGGACGCCAACACCGAGTTGCAGCGGTCGCGGTATCAAGCCTTCCACGCCGGCCAGCGGCCGGGGGTCGTGCTGCAAACAGATCAGACACTCAGCGAGCCGACGGTGCGGCGGCTGGAGGAGCGGTTGCAGTCGCGGTTCGGCGGGCGGGAGAACTGGCACCGGCCGCTGGTGCTGGAGCAGGGGCTGAAGGCGTCGCCGTGGACGCTCACGCCGGCCGAGATGGACTATCTGAATTCCTCCCGCATGACCCGGGACGAGATCTTCGCCCTGTTCCGGGTGCCGGCCCCGATCGCCGGGATCGTCGAGAACATGGGCCTCGGGGCGGACATCTGGTTCGGCGCCCGGGTGATGTTCTGCGAGGGGACCGTCCAGCCGAAGCTCGACCTGATCGGCCAGTGTCTGACCCGCGACCTGGGCCGGCGGTACGGCGAGGACGTGGTCATCGGCTTCCCGGATTGCTCGCCGCGGAATCAGGACCAGCGGCGGGCCGACGACGCCCTGGACGCGCGGATGGGGCTGCGGACTTACAACGAGATCCGCCGCGGCCGCGGGTTGCAGCCGTACGCCGACCCGCGGTTCGACGAGCCGATGTTGCCGGTTCAAAACAGCGTTCCTCTCGACGAAGCGCTCCCCTCCGCAAAGCCTCCGGGTCGCGGCTAACCAATGAGGTTTCCCATGCACCTGCGCCCCCACTTCGCGCCGCCGCTCGCCGTCGATCCGGCCGCCCGCACGGTGACGGCCGTCATCTCCTCCGCCGCCCCGGACCGGGCCGGCGACGTGGTCGTGCCGGCCGGGCTGCGGAACGCCGAGGAGTTCCTCCTCAACCCGGTCGTCCTCTGGGCCCACCAGCGGACGCTGCCGCCGGTCGGCACCTGCGTCGCGCTCGACGTGCAGCCGACCCGGGTCGTGGCCGTGACCAAGTTCGCCGCCGGCGTGCCGTTGGCGGACGACGTGTTCCGTCTCTACGAGCAGGGCGTGTTGCGGGGTTGGTCGGTCGGGCTGCTGCCGCACCGGGTGACGCCGCGGCGGACGCGGTCCGGCCGCGGGGTGCAGATCGACGCCTGGGACCTGCTCGAATACTCGGCCGTGCCGGTACCGGA
>DASXAN010000512.1:0-2145 GCA_036406755.1 Gemmataceae bacterium | reverse complement strand
CGACGTAGGCGGTCGGCGGCGGCTTCTTGCCCCGGCAGACGCGGACTTCGAACAGCCCGCGGGTGATCTCCCGGTCGTCGCACACCACGCCGTCCGCCGCCACGGTCGGGTGGACCAGCCCGCAGGTGATGTGCTCGGCCGGCACTTCGACCCCGTTGGACAGGTAGAAGAGGACCTGGGCCGTGGACCGCGGCACGGCCCGGACCTCGGTCAGGGGCGGGGTCGGGAACCGGGCCGGGTCGGGGAAGCCACGACCGGCCAGGACGATGTCGTACCGCCGCAGGCCGGGGACGAGGTTCAGCAGCCCGACCAGCTCCGTCACCTCCGGGCTGGATTCGGCCCCCGGGTTGACTTCGATCGCCAGCCGCCTCTCCTTGCGGACCAGCACCCAGCCGCCGTCGTCCTGCCGGCGGTAGCGGAGGCCGTTCTTGGCCGCCTCCACGGCCGCCGCAGCGGTGACGGCGTCGGCCGGAAACGGTCCGCCGACCTCAACGTCCCGCTCCTCCGTCCGGACGGCCGCCAACTCCTGAGTCTGGGCGGCCCGGGTCAATTCGGCGATCCGCAAGAAGCGGGCGAAGTCCGGGACCGCGCCGTCGTGCGGGCCGCTGGCCGCCACCGCGTTCGGCACCCCGTTCAGCCGCTCCACCCATAGTCGCAAGACGGTGGACACCGGCCAACTCGTCTGGGTCAGGAACACCAGGGTATCCAGGCTGATGGGAGTGAAGAACTGCTGGATCGCGTTACTGTCGTCGGCCGGGTCGAGGCTGATGGTCGGGCGCTGCGACGCGCCGGCCATGAGGTCCGGCAGGATCGACGTGAACGTCCGAAAGATGACGTTGCTGTTGCTGGGGTTCGGCGCGATGAAGAACGGCCGGGCTTCGGCCTGGCCGGACATCTCGTACTGGGCGGCGATGGACGCGACGTTCAGGTTGAGGGGGGATTCGTCGTAGCGGAGGTGGACGATGTTCCGCAACAATTGCTCCTCGTCCACCTGCCGGACCGCCTCGTTGTACCGGCCGTGCGTCTGCTCCAGCACCTTCGGGCCGAACGCGCACCCGCCCATGACCGCCGCAACGAGTCCGGCGATCAGCCGCGGGATCGGACGTCGAGCGAATCGGGCTGTCAACTCGGTTCCCCACACCGCCCCGACGACGTGCCGTCGCGTCCGTGCGACGTGGCACCGGCTGTCGAATAGCATCGGCGGCAATGGCCGGTAAAGTTTGACGGATTTGCGGAATTCGCCGGACCGGTCACAGGCCGCCGGCCCCAGGGAGCGGGCGGCCCGCGAACGCCTCCGGGGCGGCGAAGCAGGACGTGGTTCGCGCGCGGATCAACGGGTTCGGCATTCGGACCTCGTACGACTTCTGACCGGTGACCGCCGGCCGCTTTCCGCCATTTTTCACTTGTGGCCGCCCGTCCGGGCGGTTCTACTCAACTCTGCGCCCGAAACTCACCCCGCCGGGGCCGGAACGGTTCGCCCCACGGCCCGCCGCGGCCCCGGCGCCGCCACATCCTACGTCGGCCTTCGGCGTGCGCCGTCGCCCGGCCGGCGGAACGAGCACTTCGCCCGTCATGTCTCAACCGAGGAGGGCGTCCCGTGGTGACGCGCAGGTGGTTCGTCGGCGGCTTGCTGGTCGCCCTGGTCGCGGCGGCCGGCGGTGGCGTGCTCCACGCCCGCCAGGCCGGCGACGGCAAGCTGAAGTTCGAGGTCTACCAGGACAACGCGAAGGAGTACCGCTGGCGGCTGAAGGCGGCCAACGGGTCGATCCTGGCCACCTCCGGCCAGGGGTACAAGGCCAAGGCCGACTGCAAGAACGGGGTGGAACGGATCCAGAAGGACGCCGCGGGCAAGCTGAAGTTCGAGACCTACCAGGACACCAAGGGCGAGTACCGCTGGCGGGTGAAGGCGTCCAACGGCCAGACGATCGGCTCGTCGAGCGAGGGCTACAAGGCCAAGGCCGACTGCGAGCACGCGATCGACCTGATCAAGGCCGGGGCCGCCAAGTCGGAGGTCGAGGACAAGACGTAGCGGTCGGCGTTGTTGTCCGAGACCAGCGTTCCTTCAACCGTGTTCGCGAGGGACACCCATGTTCCGCAATGCGCGCCTGCCATTCGTGGCAGTGGTCGCCATGGCCGCGATGGGCG
>DASXAN010000511.1:0-5607 GCA_036406755.1 Gemmataceae bacterium | reverse complement strand
GTACCAGCGGGCGGCCAAGCGGGACGTCCGCCGCACCACCCGCCCGGCCGGCCGGGACGAGGACCCCTTGGCCGCCGTCGCCGACCGCGACGAGTCGGCCGAGGCCGCCCTGCGGCTGTACGTCGCCGAGGCCCTCGAACGGCTCCCGGCCGACTACCGCCGGGCCGTCGAGCTGCGCATGGACGGCCACGAGGTGGCCGAGATCGCCAAGGCCCTGGGCCGGTCCAAGCGGACGGCCGAGCGGCTGTTGCAAGAGGCCCGCGAAGTCCTGCGGGCCGTCCTGATCGAGACCGACTGACATGACCCCGTCCCCGCCCTTCGCCACCGACCCCCGGCCCGGAACCCCGGCCCGCGGGTGGCCGGTGGACCGCTACGTCAAGGCGTTCGAGGCCGCCTGGACCGACGCCGGCCGGGCCACGGTCGAGTCGTTCGTGCCGCCGGCGGACGACCCGGCGCACGCCGCCGCCGTCCGCGAGCTGGTCCGGGTGGACCTGGAGTTCGGCTGGGACTGCGGCCGGCCGCGGAACGTGGACGACTACCGCCAGGCGTTCCCGGGCGTGTTCGCCGACCCGGCGGCACTGGCGGCGGTGGCGTTCGAGGAGTACCGCCAGCGGCGGGAGCACGGCCAGGACCCCGACCCGGTCGAGTACGCCGACCGCTACGGCATCGACGTCAGCGGCTGGCCGCCGTCGCTGGCCGCCTCGTCCGCCGAGGCCGGCTGCGAGCGGACCCGGGTCGTGGACGTGGCGACCAACGGCCGGGCCGCCCGGCCGGCCGCCGCCGACCCGGCCGCCGACCTGCCGCCGTTGCCGGCCGTCGGCGAGGAGTTCCTCGGCTTCCACCTGGAGGCGGAGCTGGGCCGCGGGGCGTTCGGCCAGGTGTTCCTGGCCCGCCAGGGCGAGCTGGCCGACCGGCTGGTGGCGCTGAAGGTGTCGGCCGACCTGACCGGCGAGTCGCAGACGCTGGCCCAGTTGCAGCACACCAACATCGTGCCGATCAACTCGATCCACCGCTCCGGGGCGGTGCAGGCGGTGTGCATGCCGTACTACGGCGGCACGACGCTGGTGGACGTGATCCAGGGGCTGCGGCGGTCGCAGGCGCTGCCGGCGTCGGGCAAGCACCTGGTCAGCACGGTCAACGACCGCAAGCACTCGACCGTGCGGCCGGGGTCATCGCGGATCCCGGCGAGCGGGGTCGCGTTAGCGCCCCGAGTGCCTGCAAGTGTCAAGGATCAGTCGGGGGAACTCGGGGCGCTCACGCAACCCCGCTCGCCCGCCGAGCTGCCCCGCACCGTCCTCGACCGCTACGCCGGCCAGAGCTACGTCGAGGCCGTCCTGTGGATCGGCGGCCGCCTGGCCGACGGCCTCGCCTACGCCCACGAGAAGGGCATCGTCCACCGCGACCTGAAGCCGGCCAACGTCCTGCTCACCGACGACGGCACGCCGATGCTCCTGGACTTCAACCTGGCCGACGACCCGCTCCTCCGCGAGCGCGGGGCCGCCAGCCGCATCGGCGGCACGCTGCCGTACATGTCCCCGGAGCAGCTGGCCGCCGTCGGCACCCCGGGCGGCCGCGGGCCAACCGTGGACGCCCGCACCGACGTCTACTCGCTGGGCCTGGTCCTGTTCGAGCTGCTCACCGGCCAGCCGGCGTACATGGCCCGGACCGGGTCGATGTTCACGGCCGTGCCGGCCATGCTCGCCGACCGCCGCCAGTCGCCGCCGCGGCTGACCCCGCACAACCCGGACATCACCCCGGCCGCCGAGGCCATCGTCCGCAAGTGCCTGGAGCCGGACCCGGCCCACCGCTACCAGTCCGCCCGCGCCCTGCAGGAGGACATCGACCGCCACCTGGAGCACAAGCCGCTGCGGCACCAGCCGGAGCCGTCGGTGCGGGAGCGGTCGCGGAAGTGGGTCCGCCGGCACCCGCGGCTGACCTCGGCGACGACGGTGGCCGCGGTCGCGGTCGTGGCCGTCACGGCGGCCGCCGCCGGGGCGGCGTATTACCGGTGGGAGAGCACCCGGCTGGCGGCCGCGGCCGGCCTGACCCGGCTGGCGGAGGCCCGGGTCACCCAGCAGGCCCTGCTCAACCGCCTGCTCAACGCCCCCGACCGCGAGTCCGTGGACCGGGCGGCCGACCTGGCCCGGGGGGCGCTGGCCGACTATGGCGTGCTCTCCAACCCGAACTGGCGGGACGGGCGGCTCGTCACCGCCCTGCCGCCGGACGGCCGGCGGGCGCTGGCCGACCACGTCGCCGGCCTGTTGCTCACCTGGGCCGAGGCCGAGCTGCGGCGGGCCGACGGCGAGACCGGCGACGCCAGGCGCGACACCCTCACCCGCGCCTGGCAGCTGACCGACCGGGCCGAAGCCTGCCTGAGTGACGCCGAGCAGAGCCTGTCGCTGTGGCGGGTGCGGGCGCTCCTGGCCGGGGCGCTCGGCCGGGACGACCACAAGGCGCTGGCCGAGAAGGCCGCCGAGCTGGCCCCGCGGACCGCCGACGACCACTTCGCCCTGGGCCGGGCGCTGATGCGGCAGTACGAGTTCCGCGACGCCATCCCGCACCTGCTGGCCGCCACCCGCCTGGACCCGAAGCACTTCTGGGCCTGGCACAACCTCGGCACCTGCTACCACGAGACGGCCCGGCCGCTGGAGGCGATCGCCTGCTTCGGGGCGTGCCTGGGCCTGTCGCCGGACCCGGCGGTGGCGTACTTCCCGCACTACCACCGCGCGTTGGTGCTGTACGCGACCGGGCAGTACGCCGCCGCCGAGGTGGACGTGGCCCGGGCGGTCGAGTGCCTGCCGGCGCTGCCGGCGAGCCTGCGGCAAACGGAGTCGCCCAAGCCGTACCTGCTGCGGGCCGACATCCTGAAGGCGCGCAAGGACTACGCCGCCGCCGAGGCCGTGCTGACCGAGGTGCTGACCGACGGCGGCTCGGCGCCGCTGTACCTGGAGCGGGCGCGGGTGCGGGAGCTGCGCAAGGACACGGCCGGCGCCCGCCGGGACTACGAGGCCGTCGTCGCACTGGAGGCGAAGTCGGAGGCGGACTGGACCGACCGCGGCCTGGCCCACCTGGAACTCGGCGACCCCAAGGCCGCCCTGGCCGACTTCGACCGGGCCCTGGCGATCGACCCGGACTGCCGCCGGGCGCTGCAGAACAAGGCCCACGTCCTGTCCGAGCACCTGGCCCGGCCGGCCGAGGCGCTGGCCGTGCTCGACCGGCTCGTCCGCCGCTACCCCGGCAGCACCATCGCCCGCATCGGCCGCGGGGTGCTGCTGGCCCGCCAGGGCAAGCGGGCCGAGGCCCACGCCGAGGTGCTCGCGTCCCTGGCCCGGGACCACGAGCCGATGACGCTCTACCAGGCGGCCAACGTCTACGCCTTGACGTCGCGGCAGGAGCCCAGGGACGCCGAGCGGGTGCTACCGCTGTTGGCCACCGCCCTGTGGTCCGACGAGGCCCTGCGGGAAGTGGACGCCGACCCGGACATGGCCCCGGTCCGCGGCCAGGCGTGGTTCAAGCAGACGGTTGCCGTCATCCGGGCACTCAAGAAGGAGTCTGCGCAACGGGACCGGCCGCCCGCTCCGGCGCCGTGAGCGGAATGATCCGCCGGGCTGATCCCGGCGGTTCGCCCAAACCCATTTCGGCGGCACGGGTTGGCCGCCATCACGTCCACGCGGGCCGCGCCCGAATCGGCGGCCATTTTTCGGCCCGGGCTGAAATCTCCCGTCAGGTGATGAAAATGGGCAGTCAACCAGTTGCGATGGTATGGATTTTGTGCAATATCCAATTAGGCGTGGCGGATTGTCCTGCGCTGCCGGGTAGTTCCCCTTACAGCGCACTGCACACGAACCTCCGCTCAGTCCCGCCCCGTCCGCTGGGCGACCCGCTCCGCGGGTACCCCGCGCCCGGCCGGCCACGGGACCTGACCAGGAGTGACCCATGACCGCCCGTCGCCCCCTCGCCCTGGAAGCGCTCGAAGACCGCCTGACCCCGGCCACGTCCGGCATCACGTGGCCGGACGGCGCCCACCTCACGCTGTCGTTCGTCCCAGACGGCACCCGGGTCGCGGACTACCGCAGCTCCCTGTTCGCCACGCTCAACCAGGTCGGCTCGACGGCCGCGTGGCAGCAGGCCATCCTCAAGGCGTTCCAGGCGTGGGCGTCGCAGGCCAACCTGAACGTCGGCGTCGTCCCCGACGGCGGCCAGCCGCTGGGCACCTCCGGGGCCGTCCAGGGCGACGCCCGGTTCGGCGACATCCGCATCGCCGCCGCCCCGCTCGCCCCCGGCACCCTGATGACCAACACCCCGTTCGAGTGGTCCGGCACCACCTGGTCGGGGGACGTGCTCGTCAACAGCTCGTACCTGTTCAGCCTCGGCGGCGGCGGCCGGACGTACGACCTGTACACCGCCATGCTCAACGAGGCCGGCAACGTCTTCGGCGTACTCGACAGCCACACCGACGCCGCCTCCGCCGTCTACTACCAGTACGCCGGGGCCAAGACCGGCCTCGACGCCAACGACGTGGCCGACGTCCACGCCCAGTACGGCACCCGCGCCCCCGACCAGTACGACGCGGCCGGCGGCAACGGCACCGCGGGGACGGCCACCAACCTGGGCATCCCGCTCACCGGCGTCGGCCTCCAGGCCGACATCACCACCGCGGCCGACGTGGACTATTACAAGTTCTCCATCCCCGTGCTCACCCCGGGGGTGCTCGGCCTGAACATTCAGCTGACCACGTCCGGGCTCAGCTCGCTGGTCGGCGGCCTCCAGGTGACCAACGTCCTCGGCCAGGTGGTCGGCTCGGCGACCGCCACCGACCCGCTGCACGGCGACCTGACCGTCACGGTCAGCGGCGGCGGGCTGCTCGGCGGGTTGCTCGGCGGGTTGGGCTATACGGTCAAGGTGGCCGCCGGTAACAACGCCGCTTTCGCCGTCGGCTCGTACAACCTGACCGTCAGCTACTCGCTCACCGACGGCACCATCATCGGCCCGATCATCGCCCCGCTCGGGACGCTGATCGACGGCGAGCTGGGCCTGAACGACACCCTCAACGCCGCCGTGCAGCTGCCGAGCCGGCTGCTGGGCGGGTCGAAGCCGGACGCCCGGTTCGACTACACCGCCAGGTCCAGCATCAGCGGCGGGTCGGACGTGGACTACTACAAGGTGCGCGCCCCGGCCGGGTCCGGCCAGAAGATGAATGTGCTCGTCTGGGCGCTGGAGGCGAACAAGCTGCTGCCGCGGGTGGACGTGTACACCGCCGACGGGGCCGCGGTGCCGGCCACCCTGCTGGCCAACGAGAACGGCACGTACAGCGTCGAGGTGCCGGCCGCCGTCGGCGGGGCGACGTACTACGTCGGGGTCAGCGCCCTGGCGCCGGCCGGCGGCCACAACAAGGGCAACTACTTCCTCGGCGTGGACTTCACCGGCCAGCCGGTCACGACGCTGAGCCCGTTCACCCACGGGACGCTGACGGCGGCCCGGCCGCAGGTGTGGTGGTCGCTGCCCGTGGCCCAGAACCGGCTGTACGAGTTCGAGCTGTCGGCGTCGGCGGCCGCGTCGGCGGCGGTCGAGGTGCGGATGGACGTGTACGACGCGGCCGGCAACGAC
>DASXAN010000510.1:0-4343 GCA_036406755.1 Gemmataceae bacterium | reverse complement strand
CTGGGGTGACAAAATGGGACATTTTGCGACACCGCCCGGGCGGCCGGCGGACGCGCCTCGAAAAACAGACTCCTCTCTGAACGAGCGACAGTGACACGTGACAACACCTCGGAACGGAAATCCAACATCCACGCCGCCCAGGCGCAGACTGAATCAAACTTAGTGTACAAAAGATCATTTAACAAGTGATGGGAAGTGCTTTGTCCGAGCCCGAGCGCCAGCGAGGACTCCTCGCTGGCGCTCGGGCTCGGACAGGCAGACGGGCATCCCTGCCTTCAGCTGTTCCGGCGGGGGCATAACCGGAAGAAACCCGACAATCGCCACCGCGGCCGCCGCGATCGTGACCTAAAGTTGTTCGACTTGTTGCCGTCCGCGCTGCGCAACCACAGGCCCGGCCCAGCTCACCGGGCATCATCAGGGCTGACCCGGTGATCGCACCCCCCTGGAACTCTGCCCGCCGGCGGCACCCTCACCGCGGCTCGGTCGCCGTCGAGCTGGCCGTCCTGTTGCCGTTCCTGGCATTCGCGTTCGTCGTCGGCATCGACTTCTGCCGCGTGTTCTACTACGTCCAGGCCGTCCAGAGCGCCGCGGAGAGCGGGGCCGTCTACGGCTGCCAGGACCCGACCACGGCCGCCGACGCCGACAAGATCGTCGCCATGGCCAAGGCCGACGCCACCAACCTGTCCCCGACCCCGGACGTGTCCACCGCCCAGGGCACCGACGCCGACGGTAACCCGACCGTCAGCGTCACCGTCGCCTACACGTTCAAGACGATCACGAACTTCCCCGGCGTGCCGTCGTCCACCCGGATCACCCGCACCGTTACGATGCGCGTCTGCCCGCCGTGACGGACGACCGTCGCAGGAGTCGCCATGACCCGTCGGACCATACCCCCGCGCCGCGGCGCCTCGGCCGTCGAGGCCGCCGTCGTCCTGCCGGTGCTGTTCCTGTTCGTGTTCGGCCTGATCGTCGGCGGGCTGGGGGCGTTCCGCTATCAGGAGGTGGCGATGCTGGCCCGGGAGGGCAGCCGGTGGGCGGCGGTCCACGGCACCACCTACCAGGACGAGTCCGGCCGGCAGACGCCGGTCACCGCCGCGGACGTTTACAACAACGCCATGAAGCCGCTGGCGGTCGCCCTGGACCCGGCGAAGATTAGCTACACCGTCAGGTACACCCCGGACAATCAGCCACCGGCCAGCACCGTCAGCGTGACGGTCACCTATCGGTGGCTGCCGGAGGTGTACCTGGTCGGCCCGATCACCCTGTCGTGTACGTCCACCCGGGTGATGGCTTACTAAATGACGAATGACGAAATACCCAATGACGAAGGAAACCCGAATGACTAACCCCGAATGACCGCCGTCGGGGCTCATTCGTCATTCGGGCTTCGGGGTTGTTTCGTCATTGGGTATTTCGTCATTCGTCATTTCGACTGCCGCTCCCAAGTGAGGAGAACCCGTCCCATGTTTCACCCCGCCCACGACACGGCCCGCCGCGGCATCGCGGCCCCGGCCGTCGCCATCAGCCTGATCGTCCTGGTCGGCGTCCTGGCCGTCGCCATGGACGGCGGGGTGCTGATGAGCGAGCGGCGGCGGGGCCAGGCGGCCGCCGACGCCGCCGCCCTGGCCGCCGCTTCCGCCCTGTACAAGCAGGACGAGAACCGCACCGACCACAAGCAGGACGGCAAGGACACGAACGGGTCGGCCCTGGCCAGCGGCCGGACGACGGCGGCGGCCAACGGCTACCCGTACCACGGGTCGCAGACGGCCGTCACCATCCACACGCCGCCGCAGTCGGGGCCGTTCGCCGGCAAGGCGCACTACGCCGAGGTGCTGGTGACGTTCAACAACAAGCGGGGGTTCAGCCGCATCTTCGGGACCGACCCGGTCCCGACCACGGCCCGGGCGGTCGCCCGCGGCATGCGGATCCCGTACTTCAACGGCGGCATCCTCGTCCTGAACCCGACGGCCTCCGCGGCACTCAAGGTGGTCGGCGACGGCGACCTGGTGGTCAAGAGCGGGGCGGTGATCGTCGATTCCAGCGACGACTCGGCGGCGTTCCTGGCCGGCAACGGCAGCGTGCTGGCGGCGGAGGTGGACATCACCGGGTCGAACCCCGGGTACAAGACCGGCGGCGGCGGGGTCATCGCGACCGACCCGCCGGGGCAGGTCTACACGGGCAAGGAGCCGACCCCGGACCCGCTGGCCGACCTGCCGCCGCCCGACCCGAACACGCTCTCGGTCCAGAGCGGCAGCACGCTGAACGTCAACCGGTCCACGACCCTCCAGCCGGGCCGGTACTACGGCGGCATCAAGATCACCGGCGGTCGGGTGACGATGCAGGCGGGCATCTACTACATGGACCACGGCGGGTTTTCGATGACCAACGGGTCGCTGACCGGGGACGGGGTGATGATCTACAACGACCCGACGCCGAACAGCTCGGACAAGATCATCCTGACCGGCGGCAACTGGAACCTGACGGCCCCGACGAGCGGGACGTACGTCGGCATCTGCCTGTGGCAGGCGCGGGGGGCGCAGGACGTGCCGATCGACATCACCGGGCAGGCGTCGTGCAACCTGCTCGGGGCGGTGTACGCCCCGAGCTCGCCGGTGAACGTGACCGGCCAGGGGTCGCTGGTGCTCGGGTCGATGTTCATCAGCGACACGCTGAAGGTGGCCGGGTCCGGCGGGTTCACGGTGGACTGGAAGGACCACCCGCCGCCGGGCAAGCGGGACATCCGGCTGGTGGAGTGACGGCCCGGGCGGCGGGGCCGTATGATGGCCCCATGCCGCTGCCGTTCGACGCCACCCTCAAACAGCTCGTCCGGGCGCACCCCCGGGACTGGCTGGACGCCCTCGGCGTCCCGGCCGCAGAACCCGTCGAAGTCCTGACGCCGGACCTGTCCACGGTCACCCGGTTCGCCGACACCGTCCTGCGGGTCGGCGACCGGGGAGTCCTGCACCTCGACTTCCAGACCGGCCCGGACCCGGGGTTGCCCCGGCGGATGTTGCTGTACAATGCGCTGCTGCACGAGGCGTACGGCGTCCCGGTGCACACGGCGGTGGTGCTGTTGCGGCCGCGGGCGGGTGGGGGCGGGATGCGGGGGACGGTGAGTTACCAGTTGGTGCCGCGGCGCGGCCGGCTGGCATTCCGGTTTGAGGTGGTGCGGGTGTGGCAGCGGCCGGCCGAGGAGCTACTGACCGGCGGGCTGGGCCTCGTCCCACTCGCCCCGCTGGGCCGATTGCCCGCCAGGGTTCGGCCGCCGGCCGGGCTGCAAGGCGTCGTGGACCGACTGGTGGACCGGGTCAAGTTGGAGGCCAGGGCGAACGAGGCACCAGAACTGCTGACCGCGGCGGAAATCCTGGTCGGGCTACGGGTGCCGCGCGAGCAGGGTGTCCAACTCTTCCGGGGAGTCCGAGGCATGCGCGAGTCATCGACGTATCAAGCGATTCTGGACGAGGGACGGGAAGACGCCCTGAAAAAGGTCCTGCTGCGACTGGGCCGGGGTAGATTTGGTGCCCCCGATCCGGCGGTCGAGGCGGAGATTCAGGCGATTACCGACCTGGCTCGCCTGGAACGCATGAGCGAGCGCTTGCTCACCGCGCCGACTTGGCAGGACGTGCTGACGACGCCGTGACGGCGCCGCTCACCCGTTCATCCGCCGGGCCAGGTCGCCGACCACCCAGTGGAACGCCGCCAGGTGGATCGTCTCCACCACCCCCATGTCGTCCAGCGGCACGTGCAGGCTCTGCCGGGCCAGCGCCCGCAGCTTGCCGCCCGAGTAGCCCGTCAGCCCGAACGTCCGCACGTCGTGCTTGTTCGCCCACTCGACGGCCCGCAGGACGTTCGGGCTGTTGCCGGAGCCGCTGATGGCGATCAACAGATCGCCGGGGCTGGCCAAGTTCTTGAGCTGCTCGACGAAGATCCGCTCGAACCCCTCGTCGTTGGCCCAGGCGAGGATGTACGGGGTGTTGTCGGTCAGGCTGAGGATGCGGAGCCGGAGCTTGGCGTCGTTGTCGTAGTCCTCACGGCGGATGGTGCACTTGCCGGCGTCCTCGCAGAAGTGCGAGGCGTTCGACCCGCTGCCGCCGTTGCCGGCGACGAACACCATCGCCCGCCGGCGGTAGGCGTCGTGGACGGCGTCGCCGAGGGCTTGCACTTCCTTGGGGTCGACGCGGGTCATCTCGCGGGCGGCCCGCTCCAGGAACGCCGCCGGGTTCAGGGTGCTGCCGAGCATGGGAAATCCTTCCGAAGTGCGACCGCCGTAGGGTGGGTCGAGCGAGCGGAGCGAGGGAGGCCCACCGATTCTGAGACAATCTCCGCGGCGGTGGGCCTCCCAC
>DASXAN010000509.1:0-1737 GCA_036406755.1 Gemmataceae bacterium | reverse complement strand
GCTTCCCTTGCTGGCGCTGCGGGCTCTGGCGCTGCGGGCTCTGGCGCTGCGGGCTCAAAACGGCAGGTGCGGCGCCCCGCGGTCCAGGATCGACGCGGCCCGCTGGAACGGACTCAGCCCCCCCTTCGGCGACGCCCACGCGTCCCGCTTCACCGTGCCCCCGTTGGCCAGCGACCCCAGCCCTTCCTGCTTCAGCCGGACGTTGTCGTTGACCGCCGCCGCCAGCCGCCGCGGGTCCGCCAGGCCCAGCTCCGCCGCCACCTCCGCCAACCCCAGGTCGCGGTTGTACGCCCGCACCACCCGGCCGATCGGCTCGTCCGTGAAGTCGCGGATGTCCCGGTTCTGGTCCGTGCCGACCTTCAGGAACCGGCCGGCGGACTTGTCCAGGGCCGCCACGAACCGGTCCTCGTCGTCCTTCATCAGCGCGTTGAAGTCGTCGGCCTTCGGGTGCAGCCGGAAGAGCTTCGTCTGGGCGGCCCCGGCTACCCCGGCCCCCTCCCGCAGCTCGTCCTTGAACCCCTCGCGGATCATGCCGTGCTTGTGGCAGGCCATGCACGACACGCCGTTGACGACCGCCACCGTGCCGGACGTCTTGTTCGTGTCGCTGACGATCTCCGTCGGCCCCTCGTCGATCCGCTTGCCCTTGGCGTCCACGAGCAGATAACCCTGGAGGCCGTTGGGCAGGTGGAAGATCAGCTCGCCGCCGGCGTGCTGGAACGCCTGGGCGGCGAACGGGTTGTCCTTGAACACCGGCCCGAGCGGGAACTGGAACAGGTTGCCGGTGCCGTCGTTGTTCTTGAAGTCGAAGCTCTTCCAGTAGGCCCCGTAGGCCGCCTCGTGCCGCTCGATCAGCCGGTTCTGGCTGGAGACGCCGCTCTTGGCGAACCCGGCCCGGGCCAGCTTGTCGCGCTGGAAGTTCTCCGTCACGTCCACCCGCAGGAGCTTTTCGAGCTTGGCGGCCGTGTCCGGCAGGTCGAGGACGGTGTGGTACAGCGGCGGTCGGGTGGCGGTGGCGACGAACCAGTCGGCCCGCAGGACCGGCAGGTCGCTGCCGCTGAGGCGGTAGACCTCCGCGGCCACGGAGCGGACGGCGTCGTCCCGCTGGCCGTCGAGCTTCAGGCCGTAGGGGTAGTGCTTGGACACCTCTTCCCAGACCCGGCGGCGGTCCCAGTCCAGCTCCCGCACGTCCACGACGAACACCGTCTCCGCCTTGTCCAGCGGCCTGGGCACGACGATCCGCGGCTTCCAGCTGAGGCTGTTGACCGCCTTGGCCAGGGCGGCCCGCTGCCAGCGGAGGTCGTCGTCGGAGACGGCCGGGTTGTTGTGCAGGTGGGTGAGGGTGAAGTACCGCTGGAACGGCTGGTCCGCGGCGTCGGTCAGGCCGCGGAGGTGGTCGCGGACGGCGACCAGGGCGTCCTTCTCGGACACGAACGGCCGCCCGCCGGGCCGGGCCGGGGCCGGCGCAGCCGGGGCGGGCTCGTCCGCGGCCGGCTTGGCCGGGGGCGGCCCGTCGGACGCGGGCTTGGCCGGGGGCGGGCCGGCCGGGGGGGCCGGTTCGGAAAAGTCGGGGGCGCCGGCGTTGATCCAGGCCTCCAGGGCGTCGATCTCGGCGGGCGTCGGCCGGGGCTTCTCGTCCTCCGGCGGCATCTCGCCGGCCTTCACCTTCTTGAACAGCCGCGACTCGGCCGCCTTGTCGGGGCGGATCTTCCTCTTCGCGACCATCTGCTTGACGTCGAG
>DASXAN010000508.1:0-8900 GCA_036406755.1 Gemmataceae bacterium | reverse complement strand
CAAATGTTGCGATAGATCGGCTCCGTCCAGACGCCAGAAAGATCGCCCGCGTAGTCCCAAGCCTTCGCCAAGTCAATCCGCGTGTCCACTGCCGCGCTGAATGAGGCGATGAGACCGCCCTCGCCCTGCCCGGTGAGCATGACCGGTCGGCGGGTCTTCTCGCGACAAAACCAATCCACCACCGCCAGCACCTTCTGTACTTCATACCCGATGACGTGCCTACCCATCTCGTAGGCCATGCGGTACACGAACTCGCGGTGCGGCTGGTTCGTCCACTTGTTCAGCTTGGCGTTGCCGGAGAAGTCGTCCTTGCGGTCGATCAGCGTCGGGACCACGACGCGGCAACCATTCTCGGTCAGCCGGCGGGCGAACTGTGACTCCTTCGGCACCCCCGGCGCCAGGCCGACGACCATCTCCGGCGTCCAATCGGCGTCGGGGATGGCGACGACGTTGGCGGCCACCTTGCCGGTCGGCTCCAGCAGCAGGCCCTCGCCGTCCACGCCCGGCAGCACCGGCCAGCGGACGGCGTAGACCTTGTACCGGTCCGTCTCCGCCACCAGAGCCGGCTGGTCGGTCGTCGCCACCAACTCCATCGCCGGCGGCAGCCGTTGGTCCACGACGCCGAGGATCTTCTTCAGCCGGTCGCGGTTCGGCTGGACGGATTTGGCGTACGCCTCCGGCGAGGAGAAGTCGGGCTTCCAGAACTGCTTCCGCTTCTCGACGGACGCGGCCAGTTCGCGGTCGAGGTACTTGTGCAGACCGGCGACCATCGCCGCGGCCGGGTCGCCGGTGAACGTCAGCGGCTGCGTGCCCGGCAGCGGTTCGGCCGCAAGCGGCACGCCGCCGCAGATGGGGAGTACGACGGCCAGCAGGTAGACGGCTCGACGCATGACCGACTCCGCGTCACAGGTCGGGGGCGAACGTCACTTCACAAACCGACAAAAGCGAACATTTCCAGACATTCTCATCGGGCACGCGAAATAACATCTTTTTCTGGGGCGACAAAACGGGACATTTTGGGACATTTCTCGTCTCGCCATAGTTCCCGCCGCTGGAAAGAGGCCAGTTGTGAGACAGAACGTGGCATTTTGTAAGACTCCCGAAACCGCCGAATGGGAGGGCCGAACCGGCGGGCATTCGGCCCTAACTAAGTATAGTATACAAATTTACATTATCAAGCCACTGCCGGATTAGTCCGGCCGCCGGAGTGGCGCGATCCCGCACCTCAGAACAGTTCCCGAATCGGCTCGGCGTCCGCCAGCGTCAGTGGGCCGGCCGGCGTTGGCAACGTCGTACGCGGCTCTACGCCGAGGGCGTGGTACACCGTCGCCGTCAGTTCAGCCGGAGAAATGGGCCGGTCGGCGGGCTCGCCGCCGAGCGCGTCGGACGCACCGATCACCGCCCCGCCGCGGACGCCGGCCCCTGCCAGCAGCACCGTCCACGCGCCCGGCCAGTGGTCCCGGCCGCCGCGCGGGTTCAGGTACGGCGTCCGGCCGAACTCGCCGGCCGCCAACACCAGAGTCGAGTCGAGCAGGCCGCGGTCGTGCAGGTCGTCGAGCAGGGCCGCGAACGCTTGGTCGAACATGGGGGCGACGGTGTCCGCGTAGTCGGCCAGCGTCGTGTTCAAGGCACCGCCGTCGGCGTGGCAATCCCAGGAGGGGCCGCGGTAGACGGTCGAGAACATGTTGACGACGACCAACCCGAACCCGGACTCGACCAGCCGCACGGCTTCGGCGCACTCGTGGCCGAATGGGGTGTCACCAAATCCCCGGTGGGGCTGGCGAGCCGCGCCGGACCCAAATGCTTGCGGACCGAACGGCTCCCCCAGCGGGCCGGCGGTCTGGCCGTGGCTGACGTCCACGCCGGTGTCGCCGAGCGGGCCGGGCAGGACCGCCCACGGGCCGCGGCCGAGCGCCGCCAGCGCCGCCCCGACGTGGGGGAACTCGCGGCCGCCGCGGCACAGCCGGCCCGTCTGGAGCAGCTGCTGGCCGGTTTCGTGGATCGGGGCCTCGTCGTGGTGCAGCGACCGCACGAACGCGACGCGGTCGGTCCGGTCGGCGAGCCGCGGGAACAGCTCCGTGACGTGCAGCCCGGGGACGCGGGTCCGCATCGTGCGGAACGGGCCGCGGACCTCGGCCGGGGCGTCCGGCTTGGGGTCGAACGTGTCGATGTGGCTGGGGCCGCCGGTCAGCCAGAGGAGAATGCAGCGGCGGTCCGCGGCCGGTCGGGCGAACGCGGGCCGGCCGAGTGTCGGGACGGCCGCCGCACACGTGCCGAGAAACTGCCGCCGTGTCAGATCGTTCGCCCGTCGCATGGCGCCACCCCCGCCGAATCCAGTGATGGAGTGGGGACTGAGGATTTCTCTCCTCACTCCCCACTCCTCACTCCTTAGTGGATTCGGCGGGGACGAGCAAGCGTTGGGTCAGGGGGCGGCGGACGACTTGGCGCGGGCGGCTTCGGACGAGCCGTACTCGCCGGAGGCGAACTGTTCGGCGGACGGCGTCTCCGCCGCCTCGACGACCCGGCGGCAGGCTTCCTCCTCCTCCGCCTGCATCCGCGCCAGCAGGTGCCGCTGGAATAGCACGCCGGCGGCGGCCAGGGCGAGCACGGTCAGCCCGGCGGCGACGAGCAGCGACAGGGAGCCGTGCCGCCGCAGCAGGCTGGCCCGCCCGGCCCGCTCGGCCAGCAGGTCGTGCTCCTCGGCCTCCATCGCCCGGATGACGGCGGCGACGCCGTCCATCGCCTGCCTACCCTGGTTGGACTTGACCACACGGGCGGCGGCCTCCGGGCCGTTGCGGTCGTACGCCTCGACGCCCCGCTCCAGCAGCGCCAGCCGGGCCGTGACCAGCGGCCGCAGCCGACCGATCCGCTCCTGCTGGCGGGGGTTGTCGGCCGTCAGTTCCTCCAGCCCGTCGATGACTCCGCCCACGGCCCCGACCGCGTCGGTGTAGGGCTTCAGGTAGGCCCGGTCGCCGGTGACGAGGTAGCCCCGCTGGCCGGTTTCGGCGTCCTTGAGCAGCGATTGCAGCTCGGCCAGCTGCCGCGTGACCTCGTGCGTATGCGCCACCCAGCCCTCAGAGTCGGAGAGGCGATGCAGGGACCAGTAGCCGTAGCCGGCCACGGCCGTCAAGACGACCAGGGCCGCGGCCAGTGTGACGGCGACGCGGCGGTGGACGAGGGCACGCATGTGGAAGGATAGCATGGGGACCGGCGAGTCACTCGCCGCAGTCACGGAAGATCTGTTCGAACCGGTCCTTGCACCGCTGGAACACCTTCAGCAGCTTCGGGTCGAAGTGGCCGGGGCTGGTTTCCATTATCGTCATCACGGCCGTGTGGTGCGGCAGGGCCGGCTTGTACACCCGCCGGCTCCGCAGGGCGTCGTACACGTCGGCCACGGCCAGGAACCGGGCGGCCAGCGGGATGTCCTCACCGGCCAGCCGGTCGGGGTAACCGGCCCCGTCCCACCGCTCGTGGTGGCTCTGGGCGATGTCCGCGCCCATTTGCAAGAAGCCCGCGGCGAACCCGAACTTCCTGGCGACGTCCCGGAGGGTGTCCGCCCCGACCGTGGTGTGCGTCTGCATCTGCAGCCGCTCCTCCGGGTCGAGCTTGCCCGGCTTCTTCAGGATGTGGTCGGGCAGGGCGTTCTTGCCGATGTCGTGCAGCGGGGCACACGCCTCCAGCGTGGTCACGAACGCCGCGTCCACGGCCGGGCCGAAGTCGCCCCCGGCCATCGCCTCGTCTCCCAGCACCCGGCAGAACCGCTGGAGCCGGAACAGGTGGGTCCCGGTTTCGTCACTGCGGGCCTCGATCAGCTTGGCCAGCGCCAGGACCAGGGCGTTGCGGGCGCCGACCAGGTCCACGTCCTTGGCCGACAGGCTCTTCTCGAGTTCGCTGTTGACGGTGAGCAGGTGGCGGTTGAGCAGGTCGGACCGGTCCTGGGCGTCCTTCAGCCGCAGCGCCGCCTTCACCCGGGCCCGCAGCTGGACGATGCTGAACGGCTTGGGCAGGAAGTCGTCGGCCCCGGCCAGGAGCATCTGGGCCATGTCGTCGGCGGCTGTTCGGCCGGAGAACATGACCACCTTCAGGTTGGCCGCCGGCGGGGCCTGGCGGATCCGCTTCATCGTGTCGGTGCCGTTCAGCTGCGGCATGTCGATGTCGAGCAGGACCAGGTCGAACGGCCGGGCGGCCAGGGCCTCCAGGGCCTTGACGCCGTCGGCCGCCTCCTCGCACTCGATCCCGTCCGCCCGCAGGGCCAGGGAGCAGAAGGTGCGGATGCCGCCCTCGTCGTCCACGACCAGGACGCGGTGGTGGGCGCGGGTGCCGGCCGCCTTGGCGGTAACCGGCTGGGCCGGCGCCGGGGCCGGCCGCAGGGGGACCGTCTCCTCCGCCCGCGGCCGGGCCTCGACGAACGGCAACAGCGCCCGCATGACGGCCTGGGCGTTCGGATACCGGTCGGCCGGGGCGACGGCCATCATCCGGGCGACGACCGAATCCAGCCCGGCCGGCAGCTCCGGGCGGACCGACCGGATCGACGGCGGTGGGTTGTTGAGCCGTTGCTGCAGGTCCTGGGCGACGTTGCTGGTCAGCGGGAACGGGTCCTGGCCGGTCAGCGCCCAGAACAGGGTGGCGCCGAGGCTGTAGATGTCGGCCCGCTCGTCCACGGTGGTGGCGTCCCGGGCTTGTTCGGGGGCCATGTACCCGAGCGTGCCGAGGACCGAACCGGGCTCCGTCAGTCGCGACCGGGTGCGGGCCAGGCCGAAGTCGAGCAGCTTGGCCGACCACTCCGGCGTGACCAGGACGTTGGACGGCTTGATGTCGCGGTGGATGAGCCGGTGGCGGTGGGCCTCGAGGAGGGCGTCGGCCACCTGGTGGGCCAGCGGGCAGGCCTTCTCCGGGGCGAGCGGGCCCTCGGCGTGGATCAGCGCCTCCAGGTCGCGGCCGGGCAGGTACTCCATGACGAAGTAGTGCAGGGCACCGGCGTCGGGGTCGGTGCTGGGGATGCGGCCGGCGTCGATGGCCGCGACGATGTTCGGGTGGCGGAGGCGGCCGATCGCCCGGATTTCGGCCGTGAATCGGGAGACGAGCCGCTCGTCCTGGTCGGGGGTCAGGGACAGCGTCTTGATCGCCACCCGCTTCCGCATCAGCGTATGTTCGGCCAGGTAAATGACGCCCATGCCGCCGGCCCCGAGGCGGTCGACGACGCGGTAATTGCCGAGCGTCAGCCCGAACCGCTTGTTGGCCCGCAGCCGGGTCGCCTGGTACGACGTGAGCAGCCCGACCTCGACCAGCGCCTGGTAGAGTTCGACCTCGCCCCGGCAGGCGGTGATGATGTTCTGCTTGCTCGGGTCGAGATGCTCCCAGTCCTCGGCCAGCACCAGCGACGCGGACATCAGCTCGCGGAACACGGCCTGGGCGTAGTTGAAGTCCGGGTCGGACCCGGGCGAGCGGCGGCCGGTGGTGGTGAACGGGCTGCGGGGCATGGGACCGGTCACAGGGCGGGAATGGACGGGAGAGTTCGACCGAGACGATTATTCCAGTCGAACCCCGGTGCCTCTGTAATCTAGACCACGATTTGCCCCACGTAAAGCGGCCCGCTCGCGCCGGAGTGTCAATCGCCTGACAGCCCGGCGCGGCCGGTGGCCGGAGGTTCCCCACGACGATGAGCGCAGACCCCCGCCGCCCGGAGCGGTCGTACCGCTACTACGACCTGATCATGGCGGCCTTCGTGACGGTGCTGCTGTGCAGCAACCTGATCTCGGCGGCCAAGCGGGTGCAGGTCGGGTCGTTCATCTTCGGGGCGGGCGTAATATTCTTCCCCATCTCGTACGTCTTCGGCGACATCCTCACGGAGGTGTACGGGTACGCCCGGTCGCGGAAGGTGGTCTGGGCCGGCTTCGGCGCGCTGGTGTTCGCGTCGGCCATGAGTTGGGTGGTACTGGCGCTGCCGCCGAGCCCGCAGTTCACGCAGCAGGCGGCGTGGGAGGCCGTGTTCGGCGGGACGCCGCGGATCGTGGCGGCGTCCATCGTCGCTTACTGCGTGGGCGAGTTCGCCAATTCCTACACCCTCGCCAAGATGAAGCTCGTCACCCGCGGCCGGTGGCTGTGGACGCGGACGATCGGCTCGACGATCGTCGGCGAGGCGGCCGACTCGCTGTGCTTCTACCCGCTGGCGTTCGCCGGCGTCTGGCCGACCGGCGAACTGTGGGAGGTGCTCGTCACCAACTACACGCTCAAGGTGCTCAACGAGGTCGTGATGACGCCGGTGACGTACCGCGTGGTGGCGTTCCTCAAGCGAGTTGAGCAGGAAGATTACTACGACTACGGTACGGACTTCAACCCGTTCAGCCTGAAAACGTAGCGGCCGGGAAGGCGTCCTCCGACCGGCCGTCCCGAAGTGCCACGACCAGTGCCAAGCCCGTCGGCCGCGCTTACGGCGGGTCCTTCGCGGCGGCGGCGCGGGCCACCGCCTCGATCGTGATCGCGCAGACGGCCGCGCCGTAGTCGAGGTCGATGTTCTCCATGGTGTCGTGCGTGTCGTGGTAGCCGGTGCGGTTGATGTCGTAGTTCTCCATGAACAGGACGCACGGCACGCCGGCGTCGGAGAAGATCTGCCCGTCCGTGTTGTACAGCGTGCTCCGCGGGTCCGAGGGCACCCGCACCTGGCCGGCCAGCCGGAGGAACGGCGCCACCTCGGGGACGGCGGCCCCGTACGGGCTGCGGCGGGCCCGCGGCAGGCCGTCCCGCTTCTGGCTTTTGTTCCAGTAGGGGACGGATTCGTTCCAGGTCTCGTTGGCCAGATGGGCCTGATACGCCAGCCACATCGACCCCGGGTCGTTGCCCGGTGAAATCTGGAAGATGTCGCGCTCGCGGTCATTGTTGTGGGCGATCATGTCCGACACGTACAGTCCGCGGACCGTCGTGCCGGACAGGTCCTTGGCCTTGTCGCCCGGCAACCGCAGTTGGAGCGTCTGCCGGACGAGCCGCTCGGTCAGCGCCCGGGCGCCGAGGCAGTCGGCGGGGAACTCCTCGCCGGTCAGGTGGACCAGCCAGACGTCGCACCCGAGTTTCCCCTCGCGGCTCATCTTGAGGAAGATCGGCGCCGCCAGCATCATCGCGGCCGTCGCGGAGTAGTTGTCGTCCGCGCCGCAGGCCGACATCCGGGCGCCGCAGCCGCCGTAGTCCTTGTCATAGCGGTCGAGCATGTAGGCGGTGTCGTAGTGGTCGGCCATGATGACGGCCTCACGGCGGTCCCGGCCGGGGATCACGACGAGCAGGTCGCGCTCCGCCTCGGCGTCCTGGTTCTTCCGCCAGCCGCCCATCCACGAGTAGTCCATGTCGGTGCGCCAGCGGAACGGCACGTCGCCGGCCACCGCCTTGCCGGCCATCCCCGCCGCCGCGATCTTCTTGCGGTAGTACGCCAGCAGCGTATCCCCGAGGGCGTCGAGGTGGCGGTCGCGGTAGGGCAGCGCGCCCTGCGTGGCGTCGTCGAGCACGCAGTCGGCGTTGTTCTTGTTGAGGAACCTGCCTTCGGCCAGCGAGGCGATCGCCTTCCAGTAGGCGACCTCGAACGGCCGGCGGGCCGAGCACGAATAGGTCAACGAGTCCGGCGGCCGGCCGGGTTTGCCGGGGAGCGCGGGTTGGGCCGCCACGATCTCACGGATCTGGTCCGCGACCTGCGCCGGCAGGGACTCCAGCCACCGCTCGCCGGCCTCGATGCGGTCCAGGCCCATGACCCGCAGGGCGAAGTTGAGCGGCAGCGGCCTGGCGCCGAACAAGGTGTAGGCGTGGGTCAACTTGCGGACGTTGCGGACCTGCTTCGGCACCTCGTGCTTGCGGGTGTAATCCTCACCGGCCAGCGCCGCCACCAGCACCGGCCGCCGCTGCATCCGCGGCCACAGTTCGACGGGCCGGTCCAGTTGCGGCTTGTCGGCGTCGTAGGCCGTCAGGTAGCCGAGCGGCGCGTCCGGCAGCACGGCGACGTCGCCCGCGGCGTCCCGGTACGCCACGAGCGGCCGGTGCCAGTACACTTCGTGTTTGCCCACCCGCATGGCCGGGAACAGGAACCGATAGCCGAACACACCGCCGGCGAGGACGGTGTGCTTGGCCCGCCGGATGTCGGCGGCCGAGGCGTGGGGGCCGTCCAGCAGTAACTCCGGGGTCAGGGTCCAGACCTGGGCGTTGCGGGCCATCGGCTTGCCGTACAGCCCGAGGTCGTCCGGGACGGTACTGAACAGCACGTTGACCAGTGACGCCTCCTTGCCGACCAGCGCCAGGTCGTCCTGGTCGCGCAGGACCTTGTCCCAGCGGTTCGTGCGCTTGTACGTGTTCCTGAGATGGCCGGCCGCACTTTCGTACGTCGGCTGATCGGCGTTCGGCTGGTGGAGCACGCCGGCCTGCGGGACGCGAATGCCGATCGGGAATTCGTGACGGTTGACGTTGGCCAGGAGCGGGATTTGCAGCGCCAGCGGCAACTGTTCGTACGCACGCCGCGCCCAATCGACGCCCCAAAACACCAGGCTCCCGGGGAACGGCAGCAGCGCCAACCGGCCGCCGAGGTAGCCTTCCCGCACGGCGGCGGGTAGCCGCCCGAATTGGCGGAACGTGACGAGGTATTTCACGCCCCCGACGGGCTCGTCGTCATGGTACAGAAACGCCTTGGTCCACGACGGCAGGTCGCCGTCGGCCCAGAACGGGTAATCCGGCTGATCCTCCGGCAGGATGCGCAGGCCGGCCCGCCGCAGACCGTGCTCGTTGTCGACCTTCTCCCCGTAGACCGCCTGCAACAACCGACAGAAAAACGCGACGCCGTGCTCCGGCGGCAGCTCGACTCCCGGGGCCGTGAAGAAGCTCTTCCAAAAGGCCTTGCCCGGGCCTTGCTCGCTGTTGCCGAAGAGCGTCCA
>DASXAN010000507.1:0-3901 GCA_036406755.1 Gemmataceae bacterium | reverse complement strand
CGCCCGGCTGGCCGCCCGCGGGGTGCACTACCTGGACGCGGCCATCGCCGGGTCGAGCGAGCAAGTGCGAACGGCGGCGGCCGTGGCACTGGTCGGCGGCGAGCCGGCCGCCTACGCCGACTGCGGTGACGTGTTCCGCTGCTTCGCCCGGGAGTCATTCCACCTCGGGCCGTGGGGCAGCGGCGCCCGCATGAAGCTGGTGGTCAACCTGGTGCTCGGGCTGAACCGGGCGGTGCTCGCCGAGGGGCTCGCGTTCGCCCGGGCCTGCGGCATCGACCCGGCGGAGGCCCTGAAGGTGCTGCGGGCCGGGCCGGCCTACTCGCGGGCCATGGACGCCAAGGGCCGGCAGATGGTCGAGCACGACTTCCGCCCGCAGGCCCGGCTGGCGCAGCACCTCAAGGACGTGCAGCTGATCCTCGCCGAGGCACGACGGACGGGGGCCGCCGTGCCCCTGTCGGAGCTGCACCGCGACCTGCTGGAGCGGCTGACGGCCGCCGGCCTGGGTGACGCCGACAACGCCGCCGTGATTCGGGCGTTCGAGTCAGGTGGTTAGCGCGCCATGACCCGGCCGGTTGCGCCATTGATGTGTCTCACGGTCCTGCTGACGGCCGGCGCTCGGGCCGCGGACGCGACGCCGCTCGCCGTCCTCCGCCCGGACGACTACCGGCACCACGTCGCCGAGTTCAACGCGATCGGGCCGGAGGACGTGGTCACCGCCGTCCCGGACGCCCGGGCGTGGGACTGGCTGACGGCCAACGTGCCGTTCTTCGCCTGCCCGGACCCCGAGCTGGAGCGGACGTACTACTACCGCTGGTGGGCCTTCCGCAAGCACCTCGTCCGCACGCCGAAGGGTCGGGTGATCACCGAATTCCTCCGGCCGGTTAAGCACGCCACCGAGTTCAACGCGATCAGCTGCGCCTTCGGCCACCACATCGCCGAGGGCCGCTGGCTCCGCGACCGGCGATACGTCGAGGAGTACGCCCGGTTCTGGCTCCAGGGCGGCCCCGACGGCGGTCTGCACCCGCACTACCACGATTACAGCTCCTGGGCCGCCGCCGCCCTGTACGACCACTGGCTCGCCACCGGCGACCGGGTGTTCTTCACGTCGCTCCTGGACCGTCTCGTCCTCGATTACCGCGCCTGGGAGAAGGAGCGGCTGCGGCCCGACGGGCTGTTCTGGCAGTACGACGTGCGGGACGGCATGGAGTCGTCGGTCAGCGGGTCGCGGACGGCGAAGAACGCCCGGCCGACCATCAACAGCTACATGTACGGCAACGCCCGGGCCGTCGCCGCCGCCGCACGGCTGGCCGGGCAGGCGTCGGTCGCCGCCGAGTTCGACGCGAAGGCGGGCCGGCTGAGGGCGCTCGTCCGGGAGAAGTTGTGGGACGCGGAGGCCCAATTCTTCAAACCACTCCTGCAGGGCGGCCGGCTGGCCGACGTCCGCGAGCTGATGGGTTACACGCCGTGGGCCTTCGACCTGCCCGATGCGGGCCGCGGGTACGAGGCCGCGTGGCGACAGCTAACCGATCCGCAGGGGTTTGCCGCCCCGTTCGGGCCGACGACGGCCGAGCGGCGGCACCCCGGGTTCCGGATCGCCGACCGGGGCGACGACTGCCAGTGGAACGGGCCGAGCTGGCCGTTCGCCACGACCGTGACCCTCAAGGCCCTGGCCGACGCCCTGAACGCCGAGCCGCCGCGGACCGTGCTCGGCCGTGAAGACTACTTCAACCTGCTCGACACCTACTCCCGCAGCCAGCGGCTGAAACTGCCGGACGGCCGCGTCGTCCCGTGGGTCGACGAGAACTTGCACCCGTTCACGGGCGAGTGGCAGGCCCGGGCGATGAAGATCAAGAAAGGGAAGTTCAACGGCCGCGGGGACCACTACAACCACTCCGGGTTCGCCGACCCGGTGATCACCGGCCTGGTCGGCCTGCGGCCGCGGGACGATGATCTGGTCGTCGTCAACCCGCTCCTGCCGCCGGGGCGGTGGGACTGGTTCTGCCTGGACGGCGTGCCATACCATGGCCGCGAGCTGACCGTCCTCTGGGACCGGGACGGCAAGCGGTTCGGCCGCGGGGCCGGGTTGCGGCTGTTCGCCGACGGCCGCGAGATCGCGTCCGCCCCGACCCTCCAGCACGTATCCGGCAAACTCCCTCCGGTCGCTGACGCTCCCAGCTCGCCCCCGGCCGTTGTCCGGGCCGAGTTTGTCTTCGACGCCAAGCCGACGCCGAGTTGCCACGCCTCCACCATCGCCGAGACGCCCGACGGCCTGGTGGCCGCGTGGTTCGCCGGCACCCGCGAGCGGCACCCGGACGTCGGCATCTGGCTGGCCCGCCGCGGCCCGGACGGCTGGTCGAAGCCGGTCGAAGTGTTCAACGGAATGCAGCCGGACGGCACACGCCGGCCGTGCTGGAACCCGGTGCTGTACCAGGCCCCCGGCGGGCCGCTGGTACTGTTCTTCAAGGTCGGCCCCAGCCCCGGGGCGTGGTGGGGGATGCGGGCGACGTCGGCCGACGGCGGGCGGACGTGGTCGCCGGCCGAGCGGCTGCCCGACCCGATCCTCGGGCCGGTCAAGAACAAGCCGGTCCTCCTGCCCGGCGGCACGCTCCTGTGCGGGTCCAGCGCCGAGGGCCAGGGCAAGGGCTGGCGGGTGCTGATGGAGCGGACCCGCGACCTGGGACGGACGTGGGAGCAGGTCGGCCCGCTCACCGGCCCGGCGGCGAAGGCGATCCAGCCGACGGTCTTGCGGTACGGTCCCGGCCGGCTGCAGATCCTCTGCCGGACCAAGGACCAGGGGATCGCCGAGAGCTGGTCGGCGGATGAGGGCAAGACGTGGGGGCCGCTGACGCCGACCGCCCTGCCGAACCCGAACAGCGGCTTCGACGGCGTGATTCTCCGCGACGGCCGGGCGCTCCTGGTCTACAACCACACCCCGCGGGGGCGGACGACGCTGCACGTGGCCGTGTCGGCCGACGGCAAGGACTGGCGGGTCGCCCTGGTCCTGGACGCCCTCCCAGGGTCGCAGGTCTCGTACCCGGCGGTGATCCAGACGGCCGACGGCTTGGTCCACGCGACCTACACCCACGGCCGGGAGCGGATCAAGCACGTCGTCATCGACCCGGCGAAATTGTCGCCCAAACCGGTCGCCGAGGGAAAAGGGCCGGGTTGACCGCGCCCGGATCGATCCGCTCTCGCTCCGCATCGAGCCCGCCGGCGCGTTGCAAGATTGGGCCGAGACCACCGTCGTGAAGGAGCGCGAGGACTTCCTCGTCGGGTATTACGCTCTCCCTACCGGTTCCGGTCAATAGTTCGCGGAGCGTTCCCGGCGGCAGGTACGGACGTCGGGGCAGGAACAACAACTCGTCCAACGGCGGCCGGATTATTCGCCCCGCCCCCTGAGCGCCCGAGTCCGGCGACCGCGCGGAAACGGGCCGCCTGCGCGACTTCGTTCCGCCCGGTGACCAGGAGTCGCGTCCCGTGCCGGATTATCGCCGACGGGCTGTTGACGGGCAGCCGCCCGCCGTTTGCCGCTCGAAGGGTCAGCGCCTCCCGGGCCACCCGGCCATGGTCTTCGACAACTCCGACGTCTTGGCGACCGGCCGCTCTCGCGCCGTCGATCGCCTGGCCGAGCGCTCCCAGGCGGGCGGTAACGGCGGCATGTGAGGACAGGTCGGGGCATTGGTTGACGACTACGGAGAACGCGCCCAACAGCGGGGCGAATGCGATTCCAGCTTGGGCAATTACTCTGAACTCGGCTTCCCCACGGATGAACAGCGGGGCCACGATCAAGGCTGGCAGGACTTGGATCAGGTAGTTGTAACCGCTCGTGAAGAACCCGACGTTGCGATTCACCGAAGTGATCCGCCGGGAGTTGTCCGCCAGGGCATCAAGACGGGCCAGC
>DASXAN010000506.1:0-1563 GCA_036406755.1 Gemmataceae bacterium | reverse complement strand
CGATGTCCTTCTTGATGAGGGCATTGGCAACTTTGGTGGCGAACTCCTTGAGTTCTTTCTCGGATGGTTCTTTGTCCTTGGGCCCCGGGGGCCGCGGAACCGGCCGAGACGCAGATAAGCCCGAACGCGAACGCGACGAGCGGGCTAGTTTCTTCAGCATGTGTGGAACTGGTCTGCTCCCCGAAAATCGGTCCAGGCGGTATGAGAGTCTCTGATCCCCCACGAGGGGGAGGAGATTCTCGATGGGCAAGCGACACACGACCGAGCAGATCATCCGCAAGCTGCGGCAGGCCGAGGCCGACCTGGCCGGCGGGCTGACCATCGGCCAGGTGTGCCAGAAGCTGGGCGTCAGCGAGCAGACGTTCCACCGCTGGCGGCACCGGTACGGCGGGCCCGGGGCCGACGACGCCCGCCGGGTCAAGGAGCTGGAGGCCGAGAACGCCCGGCTCAAGCGGCTGGTGGCCGACCTGGCCCTGGACAAGCAGATGCTCCAGGAGGTGGCCCGAAAAAAATTCTGACCGCCGCCGGCCGCCGCCAGGCCGTGCGGCACCTGCGGGCGGCGTTCGGGGTGTCCGAACGGCGGGCCTGCCGGGTCCTCGGCCAGCCGCGCTCGACCCAGCGGCGGGTGCCGGTCGCCCGGGCCGACGAGCCGCGGCTGGTCCGGCGGATCCTGGAGCTGGTCGGTCGGCACCCGCGGTTCGGGTACCGGCGGATCGCCGCCCTGCTCCGACGGGAGGGGTGGCGGGTGAACCGCAAGCGGGTGTACCGGCTGTGGCGGCGGCTGGGGCTGAAGGTCCCGCGAAGGCAGCGGAAGAAGCGTCGCCTCGGCCACAGCGGGAACGGTTGCGCCCGGCGGCGGGCCCGGCACAAGGACCACGTGTGGGCCTGGGACTTTATCCACGACACGACCGAGGACGGGCGGCCCTTGAAGTGGCTCTCGGTGGTGGACGAGTACACCCGCGAGTGCCTGGTACTGGAGGTCCGCCGGTCGCTGACGGCCCCGGCCGTGGTCGAGGTGCTGGGGGCGGTGGTGGGCGAGCGCGGGTGGCCCGAGCACATCCGCAGCGACAACGGGCCGGAGTTCATCGCCGCCGCGATCCGCGAGTGGCTGGCCGGGAGCGGGGCGCGGGCCCTGTACGTCGAGCCGGGGGCCCCGTGGGAGAACGGGTACGCCGAGTCGTTCCACAGCCGGCTGCGGGACGAGTTGCTCAACGCCGAGCTGTTCGCCGGGCTGGCCGAAGCGCGGGTGCTGGCGGCCGACTGGAAGGCGGCATACAACCACGAGCGCCCGCACAGCGCGCTGGGGTATCAAACCCCCGCCGAATTCGCCTCCACGTGTCCCCGGGCGAAGGCGGCGTGATCCGGTCGGACAGGGGACGTGATAACATCCGTTGGACCGACTCTCATAGCGACTGGACCACTTTTCGGGGGCAGGTCAGGTGAAACGCTGACCGGCCCCGGCGTACCACCAGCCGTACTGGAAGTCGCTGCTCGGGGGACGTTCGCCGACCATCAGCGTATTGCTCAAGCCGTCCGTAATGTCCGCCATCCGCGTAGTCGAGT
>DASXAN010000505.1:0-5523 GCA_036406755.1 Gemmataceae bacterium | reverse complement strand
GGCCCCGTCGCGGAGCAAGAGCACCAGCCTGCCGTTGCCGTTCGTCTCCACCCCGACCACGGCCGGGTGGCCGTCGAACACCGTCGGGTCGGCCGTGCCGCGGACGTACAGCCCCAGCCGCGTCGCCGCCTGCGTCTGGCGGCGGAGCTCGTCCACCGTCCCGGCCAGCACCGTCCGCCCGTGGTTCATGAGCAAGACGCGGTCGGCCAGCTTCTCCACCAGCTGCATCTGGTGGGCGCTGAGCAGGACGGTCATGCCGTCGTCCCGCAGGCCGCGGATGAACCTGGCGAACATCTCCTGGTTGAGCGGGTCCAGGCCGGAGAACGGCTCGTCGAGGATGGCGAACGCCGGCCGGTGCAGCACGGCCGAGATGAACTGCACCTTCTGCTGGTTGCCCTTGGACAGGGCGTCGAGCTTGACCCCGGCCCGGTCGGCCAAGCCCATGCGGCCGAGCCAGTCGAGGGCCGCCGCCCGGGCGGCCGACCGCCGCATGCCGCGGAGGACGCCGAAGTAGACCAGCGTCCGCAGGACCGGGATGTCCTTGTACAGGCCGCGGTCTTCGGGCAGGTAGCCCATCTCCGACGGGTCCGGCCAGACGACCGGGCCGTCGGCGTCGAGGCGGTACTCGATGTCCCCGGCGTCCTGGTCGAGGATGCCGAGCAACATGCGGACCAGCGACGTCTTGCCGGCGCCGTTCGGGCCGAGCAGGGCGAAGATCTCGCCGGGGCGGACGGCGAACGACACGCCGTCCACGGCCCGGACGGTGGCGTAGGTCTTGGTCACGTCCCGGACGGTGAGGATCGCCACGCAAAACCCCGGCGCCGTATCGTCTTCCGTTTAGCGGTGCTAAGCGGCGGAAATCAGGACTTCACCCAACCCGAGGGCGACCAGGTCGCCCCGGTAGCGGCGGAATGACCCGCCGGCCGCGGCCGGCGCCCCGAACCGGAGCGCCGCCAGACGCCGCAAGTATAGGTCGATAAACGCCGGCCGGTAGGTACAGTCATACCGGAACGTCGGCAACAGCTCCGGGCCGGGCCCGAATGCGGCCAGCGTCCCTCGTTTCATGCCGGCCGCGGCGTGCGGGCCGACCGGCCCGAAGGCGAAAATGCTGCCCGCCACCATCGCGGCCGCGGCGAACGCCCCGACGCGGCCGCCGACGGCGATCAGCCCGCGGCGCATGACCGCCCCGAGTTCGTCGCCGGCGTCGCCGTGAATGAGCAGCTTGCCGCCGCGCATCCCCCGCCGGCTGCCGGGGTAGGCGGCCCCGGCGTGGTCGCCGGCCGAGCCGCGGACACGGATCAGACCGCCGCGCATCTCCGCCCCCACCCAGTCGTCGGCGTGGCCGTGGACGTCGATGGTGCCGCCGGTCAGGCCGGAGCCGAGGTGGGTGCCGGCGTCGCCACGGACGGTCAGCCGGCCGCCGGCCATGTCGGCGCCGAGCCATTTGACGCGGTTGCAGTCGCCCTTGATGAGGATGTCGGCGTCGGCCGGGTCGCCGGTGACGGTGAAGAAGTCGCCGAGGACGGCGGCGCGGTTGCCGTGCAGGACCGGCAGGCGGGCGATGGCAGCGGCGGACAGGGCGGCGAGCCGGTCCGGGGCGACGCAGGGGGCCTCGACGGGGACGGCGCCGGTGTAGGTGCAGCGGAGGGTGAGCATGCAATGACACCCAAGCCCACCCGCGGCGGCGGGTGGGTTCTTCGTCACCCACCCGCCGCCGCGGGTGGGCTTTGCGGGGTTTCGGTGTCAGTGAGCAATTTGTGCAAATGCAAATGAAACGGCCCGAGCTTCCCGCCGTAGTTCCCCGCTGTGATGCCGAGCACACCCGGCCCGCACGCCGCCCGCACCCCGGCCCGGGTCGCCTCCTCCACCGCCGGCAGGTCCAGGCCGTCAATGACGATCTCGTACACGGCGTTGCACCCGTCCGGCAGCTCGCTCGTCCCGGGGCCGCGGAGGGTCGGGCAGTAGGCGTCGTTGGTGCTGGCCCGGAGCTTCTTGTACCGGCTGCCCACCTTGCTGCCGCTCCGCACCACGCCCCCGGGGAACGGCGTGATCGCGCCCGGCACCCGGTCGATGGCCGCCACCGCCGATTCCGCCGCCCGCAAGCCCGTCGGCTGGTCGGTCGCCAGGATCAGGAAGTTACCGCCGGCGACGCCCTTGGTCGTGCCGAACCGGTCCTCGCACAGGAACTCGCCGTCCATGACCGGGATGCGCCAGTACCGCCGGCCGGCGAGCCGCTTGCTGACCTGCCAGCCGTCGCCGAAGTACCGCAGCTGCCCGCCGACGCGGACCGCCTTGTCCGGGACCACCGGCAGGCCGTTGTAGCAGGCCGTCGTCGGGCAGGTGAGGATGCACTGGCCGACGCGGTTGACGACCGCCTTTTCGAGCTTATCGCGGCTAAAGGCGAAGAACAACAAGCTGACGCCCGGCCGGCCGTCGGGCGCCTCGTCGGGGGACAGTTCCCGCTCGATGCCGGCCTCGGCGTCGCAGCCGATGACGGAGCAGGCGTACCCGGTGGCGACCCGGCCGGCGGTCCGCGCCCACTCGGCGGTTGCGGCGGTGACGACGACCCGCGCGGCCGTCATCGGGAACGCCTCGGCGAACGTGTCGGCGATCGGAGTCGAGTGGATCGTCAGCACCGGACCGCTATTCTACTGCGCGGACCCGCACCTGGGAGAACTCACCCGCCGCCATGACCGGCCCTACCAACCCCGCCCGCGTCCTGCTGGTCCAGTGGGCCGGCGACTACCGCGAGGCGTACCACCGCCTCGCCGCCGGCGGCCCCGAGACCTATCACGCCCAGCGGGAGTCGGTCGAGGCCGCCGGCGAGTTCGCGAAAGCGTTTGCGCTCTACGGCGTCCTCTGCATGATCGCCGCGGAGGCGTACGACGAGGTGATGCCGGACGGCGTCCGGGCCGTCGGCGTGGCGCTCGACCCGCGGCACGCCGACGTGGCGGCCGTCATACGAAAAGTGGAGGAAGTCCGGCCGACGCACCTGGTCGTCACCACGCCGCAGCCGGACCTGTTCGCCTGGGCGCTCGACCGCGGCATCCACCTGCTGCCGGCGCTGGCGGACACCTTCCACGCCGGCACGGCCGGGCTGTCCTGGCCGCGGCGGCTGGTCCGCGCCTGGCGGCACGCCCGCTACACCCGCCGGCTCGCCCGGCTGCTCAACGACCGGCGGGTGCGGTGGGTCGGCAACCACAACGTCAGCGCCAGCCGCGACCTGGTCCGCATCGGCGTCGATCCGCGGAAGGTGGTGCCGTGCGACTTCCCGCCGCAGGTCCGCCCGGAGCAATACGAGCCGAAGTCGCTGGACCCGGCGAAAGGGGTGTGGGAACTGCTGTACGTCGGCAGCGTCGTGCCGTCGAAGGGGGTGGGCGATGCGGTGCTGGCGGCGGCCGAGCTGCGGCGGCGGGAGCGGACTGTCCGGCTGCGGGTCATGGGCCGCGGTGACACAGAGGAATTCCGACAGCTGGCGGCGGACGCGGTAGCCGCCGGCGCGATCAGCTTCGACGGACCGCGGCCGCACGACGAGGTGGTGGCGGCGATGCGGGCCGCCGACCTGATGCTGGTGCCGAGCCGGCACGAGTATCCGGAGGGGCTGCCGCTGACGATCTACGAGACGTTGGCGGTGCGGACGCCGCTCGTCTGTTCGGACCACCCGGCGTTCCGTGACAGGGTCGGGGACGGGTCGGCGGCGGTGTGCGTGCCGGAGCGGTCGCCGGCGGCGCTGGCGGCCGCGGCCGAGCGCATCCTGACCGACCCGAACTTGTACCGCCGCATGTCGGAGGCGACCGCGGCGACGTGGGCGAAACTGGTGTGCCCGGTGACGTATGAGGAGCTGATCCGCCGCTGGGTCCGCGCCAACCCGGAGGACGAGCGGTTCCTGGCGGGGCACAGTCTGGCGTCGGGACGATACGACTGATCGCAGGAGCCAGGCAATTCACCTTTCAGGCCGCAACCGCGCTTGAAAATAGTTAAGTAAATGCTAAACTATCACCGACGACCGATGAGCCGCCGGCCCGCTACCGCCGACGTGTTCGCCGCCATCGCCGACCCGACCCGCCGCCGCCTGCTCGACCTGCTCGGCCGCGGCGACCGGACGGTGCTGGCCCTGGCCGGGCACTTCGCCATGACGCTGTCCGCCGTGTCGCAGCACCTGCGGCGGCTGCGGGCGGTCGGGCTGGTCCGCGTCCGCAAGGTCGGCCGGGAGCGGGTCTACCGCCTCGACCCGGCCCCGCTGAAGGCCGTGGCCGACTGGGTGGCGTTCTACGAGCGGTTCTGGGACCAGAAGCTCGACGCCCTCGGCCGGCACCTCGACGAGGAGTCCCGATGAGCGACATCGTCCGCGAGGTCGTTTACCCGCACCCGCCGGAAATGGTCTGGCGGGCGCTGACCGAGCCGGCCGCGCTGGCCGCGTGGCTGATGCCCAACGACTTCCACCCCGAAGTCGGGCATAAGTTCCAGTTCCGCGTGCCGAAACCGCCGCGGGGCTGGCGGGGCATCGTCGATTGCGAGGTGCTGGTGGTCGAGCCGCCGCGGCGGTTGGCGTACACGTGGCAGGGCGACCCGAAGCACCGGCCGACGAAGGTGACGTGGACGCTGGAGCCGGTCGCCGACGGCACTCGGCTGCGGCTGGAGCACACCGGGTTCCGCGGCGTCGGCGGGTTCCTGCTGCGGTGGATGCTCGGCAGCGGCTGGGGCCGGATGCTGCGGATCATTCTGCCCTCGGTCGTCGAGCAGCTGGCCGCGGGCCGGGAGCCGACGGCCGGGATCACCAACACCAGTTGCCGCTAGCGGGGGGACCGTCGATGGGCGCCGACAAGCTCGACAAGGTGAACGGCATCGGCACCGAGGCCGTGCGGGCCAGGACCGGCAAGGGCTGGGCCGAGTGGTTCAAGTTGCTCGACGCGGCCGGGGCGGTGGAAATGAACCACACGGCCATCGCCGCCCACTTGCGCGAGAAGCACGGCTGCCCCCGCTGGTGGAATCAGATGGTGGCCGTCGGCTACGAGCAGGAGCGGGGGCTGCGGGCCAAGCATCAAGACTCCGCCGGCGACTTCAGCGCCAGCGCGTCAAAGACCATCGCCGTGCCGCTGGACCCGCTTTTCGCGGCGTGGATGGATGCGAAGGTCCGCCGCCGGTGGCTGTCGGGGGCGACGTTCACGGTCAGCAAGGCGACGCCGAACAAGTCGATCCGCATGGCCTGGGCGGACGACGGAACGCGGGTCGAGGTGATGTTCTACCCGAAGAGGGTGGGCAAGAGTCAGGTGACGGTGCAGCACGGCAAACTGGCGGACGCCGCCGCGGTGGCGGAGAGGAAGGCGTACTGGCAGGCGGCCCTGGGGCGGTTGAAGGGGTTGCTCGAGTCGTGAGCCGCTTGCGGCTAGGCCGTATGGACACGAGGCAGGGGACCTACGATGTCCGGGTTATTTCAGCATCACCATCACCGCGGCTACCTTCACGAACGCCAGGAAGTTGGCCGCCTTTTTCTCGTAGCGGGTGGCGACCCGCCGGTACTGC
>DASXAN010000504.1:0-7150 GCA_036406755.1 Gemmataceae bacterium | reverse complement strand
GACGGCCGGCCTGTTCACGCTGGTGATGTACCTGATGCTGGGGGTGGTGCCGCTGGCGTGGCGGTGGTGGCACGGCGGATGAGCTGTCGCCGCCGGCTGCCCTGGCAACCCCGACCGGGGTGGGCTACACTCGGGGTCGGGCGGCCGCCGCGGCCGCCGGGGAGGGGGGCGCGATGTCCGAGCCGACGGCGACCGGCGACCGGCCGCCGGCCGCGGGGGCGGGGTTGGCCGACTGGCCGGCCGTCCCCGGGTACGAGATCCTGGCCGAACTCGGCCGGGGCGGCATGGGCGTCATCTACCGGGCGGTGCAGACCGGCCCCGGCCGGCCGGTCGCCCTCAAGCTGATCCGCGACGGTGCCCTGGCCGGCCCGCAAGACCGCGCCCGATTCCGCATCGAGGCCGAGGCGGCCGCCCGGCTCCGGCACCCCAATGTCATCGAGGTGTTCGAGGTCGGCGAGCACCGCGGCCTGCCCTACTACGCGATGGAGCTCGCCGAGGGCGGCAGCCTCGACCGGCACCTTGCCGGCCGGCCGCAGCCCGCCCCGTGGACGGCTGAGCTGATCCGCACCCTGGCCCGGGCCGTCGAGCACGCCCACGCTCACGACGTGGTCCACCGCGACCTGAAGCCCGCCAACGTCCTGTTGGCGAAATCCCAAGCACCAAATCCCAAATCGCAAACAGGAGATTCCTCCAGTTGGGATTTGGGATTTGGTGCTTGGGATTACTCACCGAAGGTGAGTGATTTCGGCCTGGCCAAGCGGCTCAACACCGACAGCACCGCCTGGACGCAGGACGGGGCCGTCCTCGGCACGGCCGGGTACATGGCCCCCGAGCAGGCGGCCGGCCACGCCGCCGCCGTCGGCCCCGCCGCGGACGTCTACGCGCTCGGGGCGATCCTGTACGAGTGCCTGACCGGCCGACCGCCGTTCCGGGCGGAGACGTGGAACGAGACGGTCGAGCAGGTGCTCCACGACGAGCCGGCCCCGCCGACCCGGGCCCAGCCCGGCGTGCCGCCGCCGCTGGAGGCGGTCTGCCTGAAGTGCCTTGAGAAGGACCCGGCGAAGCGCTACCCCACCGCCGGGGCCCTGGCGGACGACCTGGGCCGGTTCCTCGGCGGCACGCCGGTGACGGCGGTGCCGCTCGCCCCGGCCGAGCGGCTGGCCCGCCTGGCCGCCCGGGACGGCTACCGGCTGGCCGGCGAACTCGGCCGCGGCCCGCGGAGTACGGTCTACCGGGCCACGTTCGGCCCGCTCGCGCAGGCGGTGGCGGTGAAGGTGTTCGCCGCGGGGGCCTGCACGGCCGCCGAGTGGGACGACCGCCTCCGCCACGGGGCCGAGCAGTGGGCCGCCCTGGCCCACCCCCAGGTCGCCCTCGTCCAGCGGGCCGGCTGGTGGGACGGGACGCCGTACCTGGCTCTGGAGTACGTACCCCACGGCAGCCTGGCCGACCGGCTGACGGGCCGCCCGCACCCGGTCAAGGAAGCGCTCCGGCTGGTCGAGCGGCTGGCGGAGGTCGTTTGCTACCTGCACCGCCAGGGGATCGTCCACGGTAACCTGAAGCCGGCGAACGTCCTGTTCGCCGCGGGCGAAATTCCCCGGGTCGTCGATCTTCACCCGACCGGCGGCCTGGCGCTCGGCCCGCTGCCGGCCGGCGACCAGGACCCGGCCGGTCTCGCCCACCTGGTGCCCGAACTGGCCCGGGACCCCGCCGCCGGGCCGCGACAGCACACGGACGTGTATAGCCTGGGGGCGATCCTGTACGAGCTGCTGGCCGGCCGGCCGCCGTTCGCCGGGGCCACCGCCGGCGAGGTGCTGGAGCAGGTGTGCGGGCGAGACCCGGAACCGCCGTCCCGCTTCAACTCCGCGGTGCCGCCGTCGTTGGACTGGCTCTGCCTGCGGTGCCTGCGGAAAGACCCGTGGCGGCGGTTCAGCCGGGCCTACGACGTGCTGCGGCGGCTGCGGGACTGCCAGACCGACCCGGCCGGCCGGCCGCCGGCCGGCCCCCGCCGCGCGGCCGGAACCGGCGACGGCCCGCCCGCCCCCTGATGGGGCACCACCTTGTTCAGGAAGGGATTTCGCCCATGCCCCTCGTCCTCCGCGGCACCGACGCCTCGCCGGACGTCCCGCTCGGCGGCAAGGCTCGCGCCCTCGCCGCGCTCCGCGACGCCGGCCTGCCCATCCCGCCGTGGGTCGTCGTCCTGCCGCGCGCCTGCGACCCGCACCGGCCCGAGCCGTCCCCCGAATTGCGGGCCGAGCTGGCAGCCGCCCTCGCCGAGCTGTGCCCGGCCGGCGAGCCGGTCGCCGTGCGGTCGTCCGCCTCCGACGAGGACGGGGCGCAACACTCCTTCGCCGGCCAGCTCGACACGTTCCTGTTCGTCCCGCCGGCCGACGTGCCGGAAAAGGTCGCCGCCGTCTGGCGGTCCGGGTTCAGCGACCGCATCGTCGCCTACCGCAAGGAGCACGGCCTCGACCCGGCCCCGCGGCCGCCGGCCGTGCTGGTGCAGCGGATGGTCGTCGCCGACGCGGCCGGCGTCGCCTTCGGGGCCGACCCGGTCAGCGGCCGCCGCGGCGTCGCCGTCGTCGCCGCCGTCTACGGTCTCGGCACGGCCCTGGTCGCCGGCGACGCCGACGCCGACACCTGGCACGTCGAGCGCGACGGCACGATCTCGAAGCGCGAGATCGCCGACAAGCGGACCGCCCACCGGGCTGCCCCGGGTCAGGGGGAAGGCGTGACCAGCGTGCCGGTGCCGGAGGACAAGGCGAAGCAGCCGGCCCTGACCGACGAGCAGGTGCGGGCCGTCGCCGAGTTGGTCCGCCGCACCGGCAAGCACTTCGGCCGGCCGCAGGACATCGAGTGGGCCGTCGAGGCCGGCAAGCTCTACCTGCTCCAGTCCCGGCCGATCACGTCGCTGGCCGGCGTCGCCGACCCGGACGGCGTGCCGCAGCTGTGGGACAACTCGAACATCGCTGAGAGCTACAACGGCGTGACGACGCCGCTGACGTTCTCGTTCGCCCGCACCGTCTACGAGGCCGTCTACCGCCAGTTCTGCCTGATCCTCCGCGTCCCGCCGGCGGCGATGGAGCGGAACGCCGACATCTTCCCGCGGATGCTCGGCCTGGTCCGCGGGCGGGTGTACTACAACCTGCTCAACTGGTACCGGCTGCTGACGCTCCTGCCCGGGTTCACGGCCAACCGGGCGTTCATGGAGCAGATGATGGGCGTCAAGGAGGGCCTGCCGGATGCGGTCGCCGCCGACCTGGAGCACGTCACCTGGCGGGACCGCTGGCGGGACCGGCTGCGGCTGGCCGGCAGCGTCACGGCGCTGGTCCGCCAGCATTTCGCGCTGCCGCGACAGGTCAAGCGGTTCTACGCCCGGCTCGACGACGCCCTCGGCCCCGGCCGGCCGGACCTCGCCCCGCTGCGGCCGGACGAGCTGGTGAGCCAGTACCGGGACCTGGAGCGGAAGCTGCTGACGAAGTGGGACGCACCCTTGGTCAACGACTTCCTGGCGATGATCTTCTACGGCGTGCTCGGCAAGCTCGCCAAGAAGTGGTGCGGCGACGAGGCGGGGACGCTCCAGAACGACTTGTTGTGCGGCGAGGGCGGGATGATCTCCGCGGAGCCGGCGGCGCGGGTCAAGGCGCTGGCGGAGATCGCCCGCGGCGATGCGAAGTTGACGGACGCTCTGTGCAACGGCTCGCTGGCGGCGATTAACGCGGAGATGGCCCGCGGGCCGGCATTCCGCGAGGGATACCGGGCGTACCTCGACAAGTTTGGGGACCGCTGCCTGGAGGAGCTGAAGCTCGAAAGCCCCACCCTCCACGACGATCCGCTCTTGCTTCTGCGGTCGATCGGCCAGCTCGCTCACCGCATAGCCGCTAGCGGCTATGCAAAACCCGGCGTGGACGAGTCCGACCTCCGCCACCGTGCCGAGGAGCGCGCCCGGGCGGCGTTGCGCTTCCGTCCACTGCGCCGCCTGATCTTCCGGTGGGTGCTGCGGCACGCCCGCGGCCGGGTGCGCGACCGCGAGAACTTGCGCTTCGAGCGGACCCGCCTGTTCGGCCGGGTGCGGTCGCTGTTCGTGGAACTGGGCCGGCGGTTCTACGCGCTCGATCTGCTGGAGCAGCCGCGGGACGTCTTCTACCTGGAGCTGAACGAGGCACTCGGCTTCGTCGGCGGCACCGTCACCTGCACCGACCTGAAGGGGCTGGTGGCACTCCGCAAAGCCGAGTTCGAGCGCTACCGTGACCTGCCGCCGCCGGCCGACCGGTTCGAGACCCGCGGCATCGTCTACCAGGGGAACGACTACCAGGGCGAAAAGAAGGCCGCGGACGTGACCGGCGACCGGCTGCAAGGGCTGGGCTGCTGCCCGGGCGTGGTCCGCGGCCCGGTGCGGGTCGTGACCGACCCGCGGCACGCCACCCTGACGGCCGGCGACATTCTCGTGGCCGAGCGGACCGACCCCGGGTGGATCATGCTGTTCCCGTCCGCAGCCGGGTTGCTCGTCGAGCGGGGGAGCCTGTTGTCGCACTCGGCGATCGTGGCCCGGGAGATGGGCATCCCGGCGATCGTGTCGCTGGCCGGCGTCACCCGCTGGCTCAAGGACGGCGACCGGGTCGAGCTGAACGGCAGCACCGGCGTCGTGGTCCGCCTGAACGGAGCCGGGCATGGGCAGTGAGATCGCCGCCAGGGCCGACTTCACCGGCGTCCGCTACGCTCAGGTGTGGGAGGACGCCGATATCCTTGTCGATGCGCTCGACATCCAGCCCGACGACGTGGTCTTGTCGATCGCGTCGGCCGGGGACAACGCGCTGGCGCTGCTGAGCCGCGGCCCGGCCCGCGTGGTGGCGCTGGACTTGAGCCCGGCACAGCTGGTGTGCCTGGAACTGCGGGTGGCCGCGTACCGTGAACTGGATCACGGCGAACTGCTCGAACTCATTGGGTCGGTCCCCAGCTATCGCCGACTCGCACTCTACCAGCGCTGCCGCTTGCGGCTTGGCGACTCGGCGCGAGACTTCTGGGATTCTCACCCCCAGGAGGTCGCCGCCGGCATCGGCAGCGCCGGCAAGTTCGAGCGCTACTTCGCCCTGTTCCGCACCCGCGTCCTGCCGCTTGTCCACCGCCGCAAGCTGGTGTTGCGCCTGCTGGAGCCGAAGTCCGCCGCCGACCGCCACGCCTTCTACGAAACCGAGTGGAACACATGGCGGTGGCGGCTCATGTTCAAGATCTTCTTCTCCCGCTTCGTCATGGGCCGCCGCGGCCGCGACCCGAGTTTCTTCCAGTACGTCGAGGGCAGCGTCGCCGACCGCATCCTCGCCCGCACCCGCTACGCGCTGACCGAGCTGGACCCGGCCGCCAACCCGTACCTGCAATGGATCCTGACCGGCCGGCACACGACGGCATTGCCATTGGACCTGCGGCCGGAGAACTTCGACGCCATCCGCCGCAACCTGGACCGGCTCGAATGGCGCTGCCAATCGGTCGAGGATTATTTGGACGACGCGGCCGAGCCGGTATCGAAGGCGAACCTGAGCGACATCTTCGAATACATGTCGGCCGAGAACACGGAACGGCTGCTCGGCAAGCTCGCCGCCCGCAGCCGGCCCGGCGGCCGGGTCGCGTACTGGAACATGCTGGTGCCCCGCAGCCGGCCCGAGTCGCTCGCCGGCAAGCTGCGGCCGCTGGCGGAGTTGTCCGAGCGACTGTTCCGGCAGGACAAGGCGTTCTTCTACAGCCGGTTCGTGGTCGAGGAGGTGGTCGGGTGATCGACCCGTGGCTGGGCATGGGGGCGGTCCTGGCCGTGCTCGGCGGCCTGACGGCGGGCTTGCGCTTCTGGCAGGTCCGCGGCGGCCCGCACCCGGAGCTGGTCCGCAAGCTCCTGCACGTCGGCATGGGGCTGGTCACGCTCTCGTTCCCGTGGGTGTTTGCGTCCGCCTGGCCGGTCGTGCTGCTGTGCGGGTTGGCGGTCGCCGGCCTGCTGCTGGTCCGGCTGACGCCGCTGGGGCGGGTGCTGTCGGCCGTCGGCCGGACGTCGCTCGGCGAGGTCTATTTCCCGATCGCCGTCACCGCCCTGTTCGCCCTGTACGTCCACGTCGAGCGGGAGGCGGCCGACCACCGGCTGGTCCTGTACCTGGTGCCGGTGCTGCTGCTCACCCTGGCCGACGCGGCTGCCGCCCTGATCGGCGTCGGCTACGGCCGGCACCGGTTCGCCACGTCCGACGGGGAGAAGAGCGCCGAAGGGTCGGCCGCGTTCTTCACCTGCGCGTTCTTCTGCGTCCACGTCCCGGTGCTGTTGCTGACCGGCACCGGCCGGCCGGAGTCGCTGCTGATCGCGGCCCTGATGGCGTGGCTGGCGACCCTGTTCGAGGCCGTCGCCTGGCGGGGCCTGGACAACCTCGCCCTGCCGGTGGTCACCTACCTGCTCCTGTCCGCCTACCTGGACATGGACCTGTCGCGGCTGCTGATTCGCGTCGCGGTGACGGCGGCGCTGATGGCGTTCCTGGTCTTCTACCGCCGGAAAACGACGCTGATCGGCAGCGCCGCGCTCGGGGCGTACCTGGTCGGCTACGTCTGCTGGGCGGTCGGCGGCGTGCCGTGGCTGTTGGCCCCGCTGGCGATGTTCGTGACCTACACCCGGTTCTCGCCGAAGGAGTGGCGGGCGCCGCGACAGGTGCACAACATCCACGCCGTCGTCTGCGCCGCCGGGCCGGGGCTGGCGTGGCTGCTCCTGGCCCAGACCGGCGGCCGGCCCGACTACCTGCTGCCGTTCACGATCACATTCGCCGGCCACCTGGCGGTCGCCGGCATCGCCCGGCTGAAGTGCGACTACCCGCACCTGCCGGATGCCCGGGTCGTGGCCGGGTGTGTGGCGGCGGCGTGGGCGGTCCAGTTCGGGCCGTACCTGGTGACGGCCGTCGTGACCGGGCTGCCGCTGCTCGGGGCGGCGGTCGGGCTGGCCGGCACCGCGGTCGTGGCCGTGGCGTTCTACCTGACGCAGCCGGGCCTGGACGACTGCCCGACCGACACGTCCCGCTGGCTGCGGCAGGCGGCGGCGGCGGCGCTCGGGTCGTTGCTGGGCTTGGTGCCGCTCTGAGTTTCGCGACGCTTCGCAGAAGCGTGCTCGGCCCCGCACGCTTCTGCGAAGCGTCGC
>DASXAN010000503.1:0-6614 GCA_036406755.1 Gemmataceae bacterium | reverse complement strand
TGTTCGACGCGCACCGGCATTACCTTGTGGCGCTCGGGCGCGACGTGGTCCCGCCCGACCTCCACCGCAAGGGCAGCGTCTCGGACCTGGTGCAGGACACCTTCATCGCGGCCCAGCGGACGTTCGACCGGTTCACGGGCGACTCGGCGGCGGAGGTTCGCGCCTGGCTGCGCCAGATCTTCCTCCGGAACGCGGCCGGCTTCCGCCGGGACTACACGAGCCGGCAGAAGCGGCGGCTGGATCGCGAGGTGTCCCTGGACGGCGGCCGGAGCGGCGACCGTGTCAAGGAAAACCTGACGGCCAACGACCCGCCTCCCGACGCCGAAGCGGTCCGCCGTGAACAAACCAATCTGCTCCGGGACGCCGTCGGGGGCCTCCCGGAGAACTACCGGCGGGCGTTCCTCCTGCACCACCGGGACCAGCTTTCCTATGAGGCTATCGGCCGGGACTTGGGGTGTTCGCCGGAAGCGGCGCGGAAGTACTGCACGCGGGCGCTCCGAATGGTCGCCGCCATCGTCCACCCGAGTACGTAATGACCGGGGAGGCGCGGCCCGGATGCGGCCGCAGGGGAAGCGTGGGGTGTTCGCCGGCGAGGTGAGATGCCGGCGCACCATCGGCTCACGCCGCCGGTGCGCCGCGGCCCTCTTGATGGGCTACTACGGCTCCAAATCGATGTCGAACGTGTTCTCGCCCTTCTTGACGTCGAACTTGAGCGGCGAGTTCATGTAGTTGGCATACTTGCCGGGGATGGGGAACCATTTCGCCGCGTCGAACTTCGGCGTGTCGGCCGCCACTTCCGGGATGCCGGGCTTCTGGGCCTGGCGCTCCTTCGCTTCGAGCGCGTCGTTCGGGCTAAGTACGCCGACTTTGACCGGCCCGGCCAGGACGTTGTGGCACACGTACGTCCCGTCCGCGTTGATCGCAGCGGTCACTGGCGGTCCCTCGTCAGCGGCCATGACGACGCTGCCGGAGGCGAGCGGCTTGCCCTTAAACGTCACGCGCCCGGACACGTTCCCGGCGCCCCGGCCGGCGCACCCGGCGGCGGCGAGTAGGGCGGCGGCGACCAAAAACCGCATCGCGGCGGTGGGCCGCGGGATTCCGACGACTGAATGCATGGATCACAGACCCTGACTTGGCGGGCGATGAGACGGTGGTGAAAAGGCCGCCCGCCGCGGCCGCCGATCGGCCGCGGCGGGGCGTGACCGGTTCAGTTGAGGATCGATGAGTCAAAGGTCTCGCCGCCCTTGTACGTGGCGAGCGAGAGGAGGATCTGGCTGGCGGTGTACGGGATAAACTTGACGGACCCGTCCCCCATTGCCCACAGCCCGCCCCCTTGGTGGTTGCTCCAGAAGTGGTTGCCACGGCAGTTGGTCGTTTCCGGCGGGCCGTAGTAAGCCGGCCGAGAGCAGGTGCCGCCGGCGCCGTCACTGACGTAGCCCCGGTACATCTCTGCCACGCCCCACCACGTGTCGTTGCTGCCCACCGACCACCAGCCCCAGCTCAGGTCCGGGCCCGGCGGCATTTCGCCGATCATCACGGTGTTGCTCAGCCCGTCGGGTACGGCCGAGATGGACTTCGCGTTGTAGGCGTTGAGCAGGCCCTCGTGGTTCGGGTCCGTGTAGCCGGGGTAGGTGTATGGCGGTTGCATCCCGTCGTAGATGTCCCACCCGGCGACGCCGCGGTAGCACGTCGTTGCCCACGCAGTGTAATACTGATTCTGTCCGGCAACGATCGCGCTCGCGTTGTAGATCAGGTCGTTGCCGCCCCGCGGCTCGGACGGGCAGATGTACGTCGGGATGGGCGTGCTGCAAAACGGCGTGTAGTCCATGCCGCCGTACCCGTTCGTGTAGTCCCAGCCCCCGCTCCCGACACCGGGGCCGTTGAAGTTGAGCATCTGCCGGTACAGTGCGTCCTGCTCGATGTACGGCAACAGCTGGGTCAGCCATCCGCCCTTGTACGGGTTCTTCGTGTGGCCGACTAGGATCTGATCCCGATTCGCCCCGCTCCAGTTGTGCCAGGCTAGGGCCATTTGCTTGAGGTTGTTCTGGCACTTGCTGCGGGCGGCGGCCTCCCGCACCTTCTGGACGGCCGGGAGGAGCAGGCCGATGAGGATGGCGATGATGGCGATCACCACCAGCAGCTCGATCAGCGTGAACGCGGAGCGACGACGAGGATGGGACACGAACGGGACCTCCGTGGTGGAGAGAACGTGACGACCGGCAGCAGGGCACTTACCAAGGGCGGGTTTGGGCTAGGGCGAATGACCCAGGTGAGGTGGGCGGACTACACAACTGTATGGTAGCGTGCCGGCGCAATTCGGCAATGGTGCGATCTCAAAGCGCAGGGGATGCCGCGGTCCCTGACGGGACAGTCTGGGACCGCGAGTGGTGGCCTTGGGCTCAGTGCCGGCCCGCCGTTGCAATGACGGGGTCGGCGAACTTGGCGGGGGTCAAAGCCCGGTCACTTGATCGCCGCCTGGATCTCATCGGCCGTCATGGATTTGGTTGTGCCGTCGTTGAGCAAAACCATGCCGCCTTTCTGCGGCGCGTCCTTCGGGTACGCCAGCAGCTTGCCGGCCGGCTCCAGTGGGGTGCCGAAGCGGACGACGTACCGCCCGGCGGTCAGCTCTGTATGCCCCCGTGGGAAGGGGACTTGAAGGCCCTTGAAGTCAGACATTTGTGTCGGCGGCTTGTGATGCTGGAGGACGTAGCCGTCGTACATCTCCCAAATGTCGCTCAGGACGCCCTGAGCCGGGTCGATCTCAGTCGGCGCCGCTGGCCGGCTACAGCCGGCGAGCGGCGTGGCCAATCCGGCCGCCACCACGAGTGACGATGCGTAGAAGCGCGGCAGGGCCATGACACTCCTCATGCCACCGTAAGCGAATCCGCCCCGGCGTACGGCCGGGGCGGACAACGTGTCGGCATCCTGTTTAGTATTGCGTCGAGTCCGGAACGTCACCGGCCGACCGCGTCCCCAGCATCTTCCATGTGGCGAGCGGAATGGAATCGCGGATGAACTGAACGGAACCGTCACCGAAGGCTACGTTCACACCGCCCGTGTGGTAGCTGCGAGCGGCGAGGTGCGCCTCTTCGAAGAAGTTGTTGCCATTCACGTCGGGGTGGAGTGGGTTGGCCTGGTTCGCAATGCAGTCGTAGCCACTGAAATTGATCGGCAGCGTATGGGTGTACAGGCTCGTGGACAGCAGATTGCGGAAGTACATCAGACCAGTGTATTTCAGCGCCGGCAGTCCGGCGCTACAGGCCGACACCTCCTGGGTATCGTCGAAACCGCTGACGTACGTGACGTTCGTTGGGTACAGCCCGGCCGCCTGGGAGGCGCCGGTGAATGGCGTCACCGTCCGCTTGACCTCGGACAACATGGCCGTGTTGCTCGTGCCGTCCTGGATGTCGGAGATTCGGATTTTCTGCACGAAGTTGAACATGCCGACCGTCAGGTCGCTGAGCTGGTAGGGGTTGCCGTTGGCCCCCAGGTTGCCGAAGTAATTGGACCGGCCAAACACGACCGTCTCGGTAAAGACCTGATCCGACGGGTCGGCCGGACACAGATAAATCGCCACGTCCTGCGCGCGAGCCTGAAGGTTGTGCGAATCGCTGCGGACGTCGTACTTGAAGTCGAACTGGGCGTACTTAGACGCCTGCTCGACATACGGCAGGATCAGCGCTTGGAAGGACGCACGACTGCCGGTGTCGGTGCCCAATGTGGGGACCGGCCCCATCCCCGGCGGCATGACCCCGTTCGCCGATTCGTAGTTGTGACACGCCAGCGCCATTTGCTTGAGGTTGTTCTGGCACTTGGTGCGAGCGGCGGCCTCGCGGACCTTCTGGACGGCCGGCAGGAGCAATCCGATGAGGATGGCGATGATGGCGATCACCACCAGCAACTCAATCAGGGTGAACGCGGACCGGTAACGCGGACGTGTCACGACCCACCTCCCAACAGCAAATAACCCACCGCCGTCCGAAACCGCGATGGATCGCGGCGGACCAGCGGCCCTGTGATGTAGGCCCCCCGTTCGCCAATCGTAATATGTGGCAAGACAGGAAGAAAGTAACTTATCTCACGAATGCCGGAATTTGTCTGGTCGGCGAGCCGCGGACGACAGTGAACAGGCGTCAATACGCATTCCGGTGCAGCAGGCCGCGGAAGACGGTCATCTACAGGACGCGGAGGTCCGGAAACCGCGACCGGGCGGAGCCGTCTTTCTGAACATTCAGCAGCTGAGCCAGTTCTTTCAGGCTCCTCCGGCCGAAAACCGGCCCAGCCCCATCCGCCCGGGGTTGTGCCCAGCCGCTCAAGCCGGGCCGTAGCGGGTCAGGCCGGGGACGCGGTCGAAGTCGGTGTCGCTGCTGGCCAGGTGAGTCAGACCGTGGGCCTGCATCACGGCGACGATCAAGGCATCATTGGTCAACAATCCGATCTGCTGGCTCAGGGCCACAGCAGCCGCCAGCACCCCGGGCGTGACCGCCAAGACACGGAGTCGGCTTTGCAGGATGGCTTCGACCGCGGTCCGAAACGTGGTCAGTTTGGTAACATCAGCCGGGCTGGCTCGCAGGCGGTTGCCGATGTTGGCCGCCGGCCACCGGAACGCCGTGATGGCCTCGAGGGTCATGAGCCGGTGGGCCGTTTCGCCGAGGACGTGGCTGGTCGTGTAGCCGGTTACGTCTTGGCGCTCGATCCGGTCGAGCAGGTCGACGGAGGGTTGCCCGAAGCGAGGATGCAGGGTGTAGCGGTAGACCAGCGGATTGGCATCCACGAACAGTACAGTACCGGACGGGATGCCGGCGAAGGTCATGGCTCTTCCGGGGGCGGGGGATACGCCAAGTCGGGGTCGGTGGCGGCCCACTCGATCAATTGCGGGTCGGTGCAGGAGATGACTCCCGCCGATGGGCCGGCCGCGGCGTGAACGGGGCGAATCGTTAGCTCGACCGTCTCGTGTTCTCGGAACGGGAGTGGTTGGGCCGGCTTGAGCACGCCATGCTCGTAGACGGCTTCGACGGTGATGGCCATGGCCGGTCCTCCGCGGTCGGGCGTGCCGGCATTATAGCCGGCCCGGGCCGCTTACCGGATCGCTCAGTAGGCGTTGCGGTGCAGCAGGCCGCGGAAGACGGTCATCCACAGGATGCGGATGTCCAGAAACGGCGACCAGTGCGTGATGTAGTACAGGTCGTACTGCAACCGCTTCCGCAGCGACGTGTTGCCCCGCCAGCCGTGCACCTGGGCCCAGCCGGTGATGCCGGCCTTGACGCAGTGGCGGGCCATGTAGTTCGGGATCGTCCGGGTGAACTGGCGGATGAACACCGGCCGCTCAGGCCGCGGGCCGACCAGGCTCATGTCGCCCTTCACGACGTTGAGCAACTGGGGCAGCTCGTCCAGGCTCGTCCGGCGGAGGAACGACCCCAGCCACGTCCGCCGCGGGTCGTCCTTCACAGCCCACACCGGACCGGTCTGCACCTCGGCGTCGGCCCGCATGGTGCGGAACTTCAGCATCGGGAACGGCTTGCCGTTGAGCCCGCACCGCTCCTGGCGGTAGAACACCGGCCCGGGGCTGCTCAGCTTCACCGCGGCCGCGATCACGGCCAGCACCGGCGACAGGATCACCAGGCCGACGAACGAGAGCATAACGTCCATCGCCCGCTTGACGACCAGGTTCAGGCCGAAGTGCGGGCTCTCGCGCAGGCCGATCACCGGCAGGCCGTCCAGGTTGGCCGTGGTCAGCGACAGGCCGGCCAGGTTCGGCACGTCCAGCACCAGCCGGACCTCGACCAGCGATTGGGTAAGCACGTCGAACACCCGCCGGGCCTCGGCGTGGCGGTTCAGCGGCAAGGCGATGAAGACATGCTCGACGCGGTGCTTGCTCACCAGGTCCGGCAGGTCGGCGGTCGTGCCGAGAACGGTCAGGTCGCTGGTCCAGCGGGACGGGTTGTCCTCGACGTAGCCAAGGTTCTTGATCCCCATCCAGCTGGCGCGGCGGAGGGCGCGGGCCGTCTTGCGGGCCACCCGGCCGGTGCCGACGATCAGGGCGTGCGTCTGATTCAGCCCCATCCGCCGCAGCCGGCGGACGCCCTCCCACGTGAGCCGGCGGGCGGCCAGCATCCCGGCGGCCGTCATCAGCGTGAACAGAACCATCGACCCGCGGGATTCGTAGGGGTCATGGGTGTAGAACGTCGTCGCCATCATCAGCAGCGACAGCAGCGCCGAGCCCTTGACGACGGCCACCATCTCCTCGCGGAACCGGCGGAGGCGGTGGACGAGGTACTGCCCGGCGACCCGGAAGGCGATCGGGGCCAGCACCAGGACCAGGGGCAGGTCGCGGAGGCAGAGGAGGAAGGCGGGCGTTTCCTTCTCGACGGGCAGCCAGCCGCCGAAGCGGAGGCGGTAGGCGCCGACCCAGGCCACGGCGGTGACGACCAGGTCGCAGGTGAGGAACCAGACGACCAGCGGCTGGCTGGAGCGGCGGATCATACACTCCCGTCCGTGGGGGCGCGGACCGACCTCGGACGGGCTTGTAGCACGGCCGGACGAACGCCGTCAAGGCGACTAGGTTAGCCGCGATGCGGAGTCCGCGGAGCGAGCGCTCTGGTGAGAGCGCTCCG
>DASXAN010000502.1:0-2652 GCA_036406755.1 Gemmataceae bacterium | reverse complement strand
CGGGCCCCTCCCCCGACCCACCCTACTGCTCCATCACTTCCTTGGCCTTCTTGTCGGCCAGGTCCTGGATCTTGTCCTCGTACGACTTGAGCAGGTTCTGGACCTGCTCCTTGCCCTTGTCCAGGTCGTCCTCGGTCATCTCGCCGTTCTTCTCGGCCGCCTCCAGGTTCTTGTTCGCGTCCCGGCGGACGTTGCGGCACGACACCTTCGTCTCCTCGGCCCGCTTCTTGATCAGGGCCACCATCTTCTGCCGCTGCTCGCCGGACATGCTCGGCACCTGCAACCGGATGATCTTGCCGTCGTTGTTCGGGGCCAGGCCGAGGTTGCTGGACCGGATCGCCTTCTCGATGTCCTTCAGCGCCCCGGCGTCGAACGGGCGGATGACCAGCTGTTGCGGGTCGGGGGTGCTGATCTGGGCGAGCTGCTTGATCGGCGTCGGCGAGCCGTAGTACTCAACCCGCAGGCTGTCCAACAGGGCGGGGGTGGCCCGGCCGGTGCGCAGGCCGCGGAGCTCGTCGCGGTACACCGTCAGCGCCTTCTCCATCCGCTCTTCCATGTCGAAGAGGACTTCGTCGGTGGTCATGGGTGTGTCTCGGAATGGGACCTATGGGACCCATAGGACCTATGGGACTTATTCGAATCAATCCGACACCAGCGTCCCGATCGGGTGCCCGGCGATGGCCCGCTCGATGTTTCCCTCCCGCTGGAAGTTGAACACCAAAATCGGCAGCTTCGCCTCCCGGCACTGGTCGATGGCCCCGATGTCCATGACCCGCAGATTATCCCGCACCACCTGGGTGTACGTCAACTTTTCGTACCGGACGGCGTGCGGGTTCAGCTCCGGGTCGGCGCTGTACACGCCGTCCACCTTGGTCGCCTTCATGAGCACGTCGGCGTCCAGCTCCCGGGCCCGGAGGGCGGCGGCCGAGTCGGTCGTGACGAACGGGTTGCCCGTCCCCCCGGCCAGGATGACGATCCGCCCCTTCTCCAGGTGCCGCAGGCAGCGGCGGCGAATGTACGGCTCGGCCACGCTCTCCATCCGCAGCGCGGTCATGAGCCGGGTCTCGCACTTGATGCTCTCGAGGGCCTCCTGCAGGGCGAGGCCGTTGAGCACGGTGGCGAGCATACCCATGTAGTGGGCGGTGGACTGCTTGACGACCTCGCCGCCGGCGGAGAACTGGGCCCCGCGGAGGATGTTGCCGCCGCCGACCACGACCGCCAGCTGCACGCCGCTCTGGGCCACCCGCTGCACTTGCCGGGCGATCTTGAGCGTCTCGTCGATCGAGATGCCGCTGCGGCCGGGGACGGTGAAGCTCTCCCCGGACAGCTTCAGGACGACGCGGCGGTAGGTGCGGCGGGCCGAGTCCGGAGCGGGCAGGTCGTCCATGCGGGGGTCCCGTGGGGGTGGGGCGTGCGGATGGTATACGGAGGGGCGGCGGGGCGGCCAAGCGGACGCGGCGGCGCCGGCAGCGACCGACCCGGGCGGGCGGCCGGGCCGACGTTTTTTTCAGGATACTTCTTGCATTCCTCAGGCCGGGCCGGATACAACTTATGCTACCAGTACAAAGGCCACGGCCGCCCTCCCCGTTCTAGGAACGGACCCGGTGGAGTTACTGCCGCTACAGCCACGGGAGACCTGCATGCTTCGTTCGTCCATCCTGGCAGCAAGCTTGGCGATCGGCCTCGCCCAGGCGGCGGCGGCGCAGCCCGTCGTTCTTTACTCCGCGAATTTCAACAGCCCCACTTATGCCGACGGACCGCTGGTGAACCCGCCGAGTGCAACCGATACGACCACGCCGGGACAGGACGGTTGGCTGAGCACTAACGCCGGCCTGACGAACCAGATTCCGGTTTCGAATTCGGCGACGAACGGCTTCGTCTCGCTGACAACAAGCGGGCAGGACGTTCGCCATCAGTTTACCGCAGTCAACAGCGGCAGCGTCTTCTTCGACGCGGACGTCACCGTCTCCGCCGCGCAAGCCACCGGGGACTACGCCCTCCATTTATCGGACGGCGGCACGAGCCTCTTCTACGCCCGAACGTACTTTCAGTCGAGTGGCACCGGGTTCCACATGGCCCTCGGGACGAGTGCGGGCACGACGGGCTTGGTCTACGGCCCCGACCTGGCATTCGGGACAACCTATCACGTCCTGGCCCGCTACGACTTCGTTTCTGGCACGGGCAACAATGACACGGGCGCGTTGTACATCAACCCGACGACGGTCGACGGCAGTGGCGACACGCCGTACGTCGCGGCGACGTTGGAAGGGACGGATGCGACGTCGATCGCCGCCATCGCGCTCCGACAGGGAACCGCTGCCAATTCGGCAACCCTGACGGTGGACAACTACCGGGCGTTCGTGATGCCGGTGCCCGAGCCCTCTTCGCTGGCCCTACTCGGCATCCCCGGCGTGGCGGTCGTCATCCGCCGGTTCCGCCGCAAGGCGGCCTGAGTCGGCGTCCAAAACCCCGCGGGCCGGCCGGCGACTTCATCGCCGGCCGGCCCGCTACGTTTTCCGTGCAATGTCAGGCCGTCACCTTCCGCCGCCGAATTAAGCGGACGCCCAGTCCGGCCGCGGCCAGCCCGGCCAGGGCCAGCGTGCCCGGCTCCGGGACGGCGGCCAGCGTCACCACACCGGTGCCGCTAAAGAA
>DASXAN010000501.1:0-2652 GCA_036406755.1 Gemmataceae bacterium | reverse complement strand
CGTGGCGGCCGGGCTAGCGCTGGTCGGCGTCCTCCTGTCGGCCGGCGGCGTGTTCCGCGTCAAGACGCCCCACGGGACGATCGTCCTGACGGTCAACGAGCCGGGGGCCGAGGTCACGGTGGACGGCAACACCGTGAAAGTCACCGGGGCCGGTGGCGTACCCGTCGAGATCACCGCCCGGCCGGGGCAGACGCTGCAAGTGACCAAGGGCGGGTTCACGGCGTTCACGAAGGAGCTGACGCTGGCCCCGGGGACGCAGGAGGAGCTGGAGGTCAAGCTGGTGCCGCTGGCCGCCGCCCCGGCCGCGGCCGCGGCCAGGCAGGTCCCCGAGGGGCCGGCGCGGGTGGCCGGCGTCGGCCGGGGGTCGTGGGTGATCGACGGCCAGGACCTGTTCCAGCGGGCGCCGGGCGGCCACGCGGACATCCGGTTCGGCAGCCGGGAGTGGACGGACTACGACTTCTCCTACGAGGTCGAGCTCATCTCCGGGAAGGGGGTCGCGTCGGCCGTGTTCCGCGGCCGCGACCCGCTCGGCCAGGTGTACTTCCTCCACCTCGGCGCCGAGTCGAGCGACGTGTCCATCGCCCACAACTCCGGCGGCCGGCACGAGGACCTCCTGACCCGGAAGGTCGCCCGGGCCCCGCTCCGGCCGGGCCGGTGGCACAAGGTGCGGGTGCGGGTCCGCGGGGAGGAGTGCCGGTGCTCCTTCGACGACGAGGAGCTGCTCCACGGCCGGGTCGTGACCGCCGCCGCCGGCCGGGTCGGGCTGCACACCATCGACGTCCGGTGCCGGTTCCGCAACTTCCGCGTCACCGCCCCGGACGGGGCCGTGCTCTGGGACGGCCTGCCGACGCTGCCGGCCGACCTCAAGCCGGTGCCCGAGCTGCCGCCGGCGGCCGGGTTCGTGTCGCTGTTCAACGGCAACGACACGACCGGGTGGAAGTCGCAACCCAACACGCCGGGCGGCTGGCGGGTCAAGGACGGCGTCCTGACCGGCATCGGCCCGAACGGGCCGTCGCTTTTGTACTCCGACCGCGAGTACGGCGACTTCCACCTGCGGGCCGTCACCCGCATCAACGGCGGCGGCAACGGCGGCATCGGCGTCCGTTCGACCTTCGGCCCGGTGCGGGGGGACAAGGGGCCGTTCCCCGCCTGCTACGAGGCCAAGATGGACGTCACCGGGGCCGACGCCGACCACAAGACCGGCACCCTGTACGCCACCGGGAAGGGGGCGGTGGCGAGCGTCCGCACGTCGCCGGTCGGGGCGAACGAGTGGTTCACGCTGGAGGTGATCGCCGTCGGCGGCGAGGTCGAGGTGCGGGTGAACGGCAAGCGGACGGCGGCGTACTCCGACCCCCGCCCGCGGTTCCGCCGCGGCCACGTGGTCCTGCACCGGTACGACGCCGCGTCGGTCGTCGAGTTCCGGGCGGTGGAGATCAAGGACCTGTCGGCGGCCGCGGCGGCGCCGGTCCCGGCCGCGCCCCCCGCGGCCGACGGGTTCGTCGCCCTGTTCAACGGCAAGGACCTGACCGGGTGGGAGCCGTCGCCGGGCGGCCAGGCGAACTGGCGGGTCGTGGACGGCGCCCTCGTCGCCGGTCGAGAGGGGTTCGACCCGAAGGAGCGGTGTTACCTGATGACCGCCCGCGGCGACTACGCCGACTACCAGCTGCGGGTCGAGGCGCGGCTGAGTGCGACGGCCGACAGCGGCGTGTTCCTCCGCCTCCAACCGTTCACCGCGGCGGGCGTGACGGGCCACGAGCAGGGGTACGAGGTGCAGCTGAACTGCGAGGCCCGGGGGAACAATCAGACCGGCGGGGTGTTCGTCCGCCCGCCGGCCGGCGACCCGCTCGTCGCCCACCGGGAGGAGCGGACCCTGGCCGCGGCGAACGAGTGGCTCACCCTGGAGGTCACCGCCCGGGGCGGGCGGATCACGACGCGGGTGAACGGCGTGCCGGCGGCCGACTACACGGACCCGGCCCCGCACCTCGCCCGCGGCCATATTGGCGTGCAATACACTCGCGGGCTGGTCCAGGTGCGCCGGATCGAGGTCCGGGAATTGCCGCCCGCAGCCGCCCCGGCCGACGGGTTCGTCCCGCTCTTCAACGGCAAGGACCTGACCGGGTGGGAGCCGTACCCCGGCGGGGCGGCCCGGTGGTCGGTCGAGGGCGGCGAGCTGGTCGGCCGCGGCGGCCGGGGCCTGTTGTTCAGCAAGCGGGGCGACTACGCCGACGTCCACGTCCGCGTCGAGGCGAAGGTGACGCCCAGCGGCAACAGCGGCGTGTTCTTCCGCATGCCGTATTCGAACGACTCCAAGACCGGGTACGAGGCCCAGATCTACGCCGGCGACAAGGGCGACTCCAAGACCGGCAGCCTGTACGGGGTGGTGAGGACGGCGGCGGCGGTGCCGCCGGCGAACGAGTGGTTCACGCTGGAGGTGATCGCCCGCGGCCCGCGGATCCAGATCCTGGTCAACGGCCAAACGGCGGTGGACTACACCGACCCGGCGCCGCGGTCGCGGGTGGGCTACCTGGCGCTGCAGCAGCAGACGGCCGAGGGCGAGGTGCGGTTCCGCAAGGTGGAGGTGAAGGAGCTGAGGTGACGGTTGCTGCCCGGCGAGTGGGTTGTGTGAGCGCGCCGAGGGCAGGCGCCGGGGGA
>DASXAN010000500.1:0-5284 GCA_036406755.1 Gemmataceae bacterium | reverse complement strand
TAGCTGGTATTGTAGGTGATGCCGGCCAGGCCGCCGGTCGGCAGCGGCTTGTACACGCCGGTGCTGACGGTCGCCTGATCTCCGTTCTGGAAGCTGGTCAGGCCGCTCTGCACCGCCTGGTCGGTCTTGGTCCAGTTGGCGCTCGTGATCCAGCGGGCGTCGAACCGGGCCAGGGCCGACTCGATGTTCGACCCCGTGATGGCCGGGTCCAGGGCCAGCACGCGGATGGCGTCGGACCCGGCGACGACCGCGCCGTTGAACGCCACCAGGCTGTCGTTGACGACGCCGGGGAACAGCGGGCTCTGGCTGCCGACGTTGCCCTGCTCCAGGCCGATGGCGATCGCCTCGGACAGGGACATGTACCGCACCGGCCGGCCCAGATTGGTCACGTCCATGGGCGGGGGCGTGTTGCCGGACGCGGGTACGATCGACTGGTGCGGGTCGCTCTCCAGGTTCGGCGGGACGAGGTATCGGTTGTTGACGCAGTTGTTGTAATCCGCCTCGGTCATGAAGCACTGTTGCCGGCAGCCGGCCAGACCCGCCACCAGCAGCGCGACCGTCGCGAGCCTTGCGTTCCAGCGCATCATGCTTCGCCCCCGCACTGGCCCCTTCGACCCCGACCCGCGCATACCACATCGGATGCGCGGATGACAAGGTTAGGGACTCTATCGGCTGTTCCGATCAGGAAACTTTTGCCGCCTTTTCGGGGCCACGACCCGGCCAATCGGCCAGTTCCGCTCAACTTCCGTCCGCCGAGCTCGCTTGTCACGGCCCCATGCGGGCTCGCAATGACCTTTCTTTGTCGCGGCTCCGCATTTTGCGCAATCGACCGGAAAGAACTGCCATTCGTAATTGCCGAATTTTGAATAACTTACGTCATCTTCTGAGCTATCAGCGCTCATTTTTGCTTGAAACGATCGTTTGAAACGAGTATTCTATTGAAATAGACGTATCAAACGATCGTTTGACTGAGCCGGATATGACTAACCCATCGCCAGCCCTGGAATCCCCCCCGAGCCCCACGTCCACCAAGCAACGGCTGCTGGAGGCGGCCGAGGAGTTGTTCGCCGTTCAGGGGTTCGACGGCACATCCGTCGAAGAGATCACCAAGCGGGCACACGCGAACCGGGCGGCGGTCAGCTTTCACTTCGGCGGCAAAGAGCGGCTCTACATCGAGGCGGTCAAGTACGCCCACCGGAACTGCATCAGCGGTGCCCCGTTCCCGGACTGGCCGGCCGGCACGCCGGCGGAGGAGCGGCTGCGCGGGTTCATCCGCACGATGATCGCCCGCATGATCACCGACCTGTCGCCGGCGTCGGCCCAGCTGATGATGCGGGAGATGGTGCAGCCGACGGCCGCGTGCGCCGAGGTGGTGCGGGAGTACATCCGGCCGATGGCCGACGTGCTGGTCGGCATCCTCGCCGAGCTGCTGCCGCCGCAGGTGCCCCAGACCCGCCGGTATCTGCTGGGCTTCAGCATCGTCGCCCAGTGCCTGTTCTACCGGACGAACCGGCCGATCGCCGCCCTCCTGATGGGCGAGGACGAGTTCCGCCGGCTGGACGTGGACGTGCTGACGCAGCACGTCGCGGCGGTGTCGCTGGCGGCGGTGGAGGCGGTGCGGGGGAAATACAAGTCGAAGAACCCACCCGCCGCCGCGGGTGGGCTTGAGGGGGCGTCGTCATGAACTGGGTCGCGCTCCGGATGCTGACGGGCGACCGCAGCAAGTACCTGGGCATCGTCTTCGGCGTCACGTTCGCCACGCTGCTCATGAGCCAGCAGATGTCGATCTTCGTCGGCATCATGGGCCGGACCGGCAGTCAGATCGCGGATGTGGGCGAGGCCGACATCTGGGTCATGGACTCGAAGGTGCGGTTCATCGACGAAATCCCGGCCCTGCCGGACGACACCCTCCAGCGGGTCCGCGGCGTGGACGGGGTGGCGTGGGCGGTCAAGCTCTACAAGGGCAACGTCCGCTGCCGGCTGGAGGAGGGCAAGTTCCGCAACGCCATCCTGTTCGGCCTGGACGACGCCACCCTGGTCGGGGCCCCGCCGAAGATGCTGGCCGGGTCGTTCGACGACTTGCGCATCCCGGACGCGGTGATCGTGGACAAGGCCGGCTACGAGTACATGTGGCCGGAGGACAAGCCGGCCATCGCCACCGAGGGGTACAAGCTCGGCAAGCTGTTCGAGATGAACGACCGGCGGGCGGTGCTGGTCGGCGTCTGCCAGGTGTCCATGCCGTTCATGAGCACGCCGATCCTCTACACCCGCTACAGCCAGGCGACGCTGTACGTGCCCCGGGAGCGGAACCTGCTGTCGTTCGTGCTGGCGAAGGCGGCCGACGGCGTGCCACCCGCCGAGGTCTGTCAGCGGATCGAGGCCGCGACGCAGGCCAACCGCCCGGGCGACGACGACCGCCGGCTGATGGCCCTGACCGGCGACCAGTTCTACTGGAAGACGATCTGGTACTTCATGGCCAGTACCGGCATCCCGATCAACTTCGGCATCACCATCCTGTTGGGGTTCGTCGTCGGCGTGGCGATCGCCGGGCAGACGTTCTACCTGTTCACGCTGGAGAACCTGCGGCAGTTCGGCTCCCTCAAGGCGATGGGCCTGACCAACGGCCGCATCCTGGGGATGATCCTGTTGCAGGCGTTCGTGGCCGGGGTGATCGGCTACTGCCTGGGGCTCGGCCTTTCGGCGACATACTTCGAGACGATCTCGAAGGCGAAGGTCGAGCTCGAAGGCATCTACCTGTATCGGCAGGTGGCACTGCTGGTGGCCGGGTGCGTGACGGTCATCTGTGTGCTGGCGAGTCTGCTCAGCGCCCGGAAGGTGCTCGTCCTCGAACCCGCCATCGTTTTCCGAGGGTGAGTGGTGAGTGGTAGGCCAGAGGAGGACACGACCATGACCGCGACCGCCGCCGAGCCGAGGCACCGCTCACCGCTCACCGCTCACCACTCACCGCTGGCTGTTCGGTGCCGCGGCGTCACGAAGGAGTTCGGCACCGGCGACGCGAAGGTCCTGGCGCTGCGCGGCGTGGACGCCGACGTCCGCCTCGGCGAGTTGACCCTGCTCGTCGGCCCGTCCGGGTGCGGCAAGACGACGCTCATCTCGGTCGTCGCCGGCCTGCTCGACCCGACGGCCGGCGAGGTGGAGGTCCTCGGCGAGGAGCTGGCGGACCTCTGCGGCCGGCGGCTGGTGGAGTTCCGCGGGCGGAACATCGGGTTCGTGTTCCAGCAGTACAACCTGCTCCCGGCCCTGACCACGGCCGAGAACGCCGCCGTGCCGCTCTTGATCGCCGGCTGGCAGCGGCCGAAGGCGGTGGCGAAGGCCAAGGACGTGCTCGCCCACGTCGGGCTCGGGGACAAGGTAGACAGCTACCCCAGCCAGCTTTCTGGCGGGCAGCAGCAGCGGGTGGCGATCGCGCGGGCGCTGGTCCACGAGCCGCGGCTGTTGGTGTGCGACGAGCCGACGGCCGCCCTGGACGCCCAGGCCGGGCAGACGGTGATGGGGCTGATCCGCGAGGTGGCGGTGCAACCGGACCGGGCGGTGATCGTGGTGACGCACGACCCGCGGGTGTACAGGTTCGGGGACCGGATGGTGCTGATGAGCGACGGGCGCGTCGAACGGGTGACGACGCCGGCGGAGTACGGGCACGAGTAGCCGCTTGCGGCTAAGCACGGAGACCGACGTATGTGGAAGCAGTTCGTCATCCCCCTGATCGCCCTCGGGTCGCTGGCGTTCGCCACCACCCACATCATCCGGTCGCAGCAGCCGCCGGCCGTCAAGGAACCGCTCGTCGAGCCGCCGCGGTCGCCGTTCGCCCGGACCGTCGCCGGGGCCGGCATCGTCGAGGCCCGCAGCGACGCCAGCAACACGGCCAATATCTCCGTCGGTTCCGAACTGGCCGGCGTTGTCGCGGCGGTGCGGGTCAAGGTCGGTCAGAGGGTCAAGGCCGGAGAGCCGCTCTTCGAGCTGGACGACCGGCAGCTGCGGGCCGAACTCGGCTACCGGGAGGCGAACCTGGCGGCCGCCAAGGCGCAGCTGCTCCGGCTGGAGCAGATGCCGCGGCCGGAGGAGGTCCCGCCGAGCGAGGCCAAGACGCGGGAGGCCGAGGCCAACGTCCGCCTCCAGGCCGACCAGCTCGCCCGGGCCGAAAAGCTGGTCGGGTCACACTCCATCGGCGAGGAGGACTGGGTCGCCCGCAAGCAGGGGCTGGCCGCGGCCGAGGCGCAGCTCGCCCAGGCGCGGGCCAACCTCGCCCTGCTGAAAGCCGGGGCGTGGGACGCCGACAAGGCGGTGGCTCGGGCGGCCGTCGCCCAGGCCGAGGCCCAAGTAGGGCAGACCCGGACCGACCTCGACCGGCGCATCGCCCGCGCCCCGGTGGCGGCCACGGTGCTGCAAGTGAACCTGCGGCCCGGCGAGTTCGTCGGCACGCCGCCGAACCAGCCGCTGGTCGTCCTCGGCGATACGGACCAACTGCACGTCCGGGTGGACGTGGACGAGAACGACATCCACCGGTTCCGCCCCGGGATGCGGGCGGTGGCGAAGCTCCGCGGCGACCCCCGGCGGGTATTCCCGCTGACCTTCGTCCGGGTCGAGCCGTACGTCGTCCCGAAGAAGGCGTTGACCGGCGACAACACCGAACGGGTGGATACGCGGGTGTTGCAGGTGATCTACGCGATCGACCCGCAGAGCACGACCCTGTACGTCGGGCAGCAGGTGGATGTGTTTTTGGCGGATGAATGACAAGCCGCTTGCGGCTGTGCGGGCGGTTGCTCGCATAGCCGCAAGCGGCTCACTAATACCGCACTTCCAGCCCGAACCGCACGCCGTGGGCGTAGAAGTCGTCGTGGCGGCCGGTCACGAACGGGGCCGCTTGGCCGGACGTGGACCCGAACGCCGGCGACGTCGGCACGAACCGGCCGTTCACCACCGGGTTGACCTGGTCGCCCGGCCGGGACACGTCGCTCATGTAGATGAAGTTGTACCCGACCATCACCTTGACGTGGCTGGTGACGTACGCCCCGACGTTCAGGCCGACCTCCGGCACCCAGATGAACCGGTTCTGCACGAACCGGCCGATGTTGCCCCGCTGGACGAACGCCGTCGGGGCGCCGGTCGCCCCGAGCACCGTTTCCGTCCCGCCGCCGACCGCCAGCAGCCCGCCCGGCAGCAACCCGCCGCCGGGCGTCAGGGCCGTTGACCGGCCGCCGATGTCGATGACCTCGTGGACCGGGCCGAGGGCCACGCTGTTGGTGAACTCGACGAACGCCGCCCC
>DASXAN010000499.1:0-1590 GCA_036406755.1 Gemmataceae bacterium | reverse complement strand
CCGGCTCGGCAGGAGCCTCGCCCTCCCGCGACACCGCCCCGGACCGCGCTCTCGGGGACCCACGGCAGCCGGCCGGCGGTGGGCGCGGTAGGTTGGCCGCATGAGGCGCCGCGGCTGCGGCATCCCAAGGGGGCGGTGCTCATGCTGGTCCTGATCGTCGCCGAGGCGATTGCCGCGATGTACGTCTGCTACGCCATGTCGCGGATCGCGGCCGCGGACAACCGCTCGCCGCTCGCCTGGGGCGCGATCACGGCGGCGCTCTGCCTGGCCAGCGTGGCCGTCCCCGTCCCGTTCATCCGCCAGGTCTTCGCCGGCTATGCGGCGTTCGGGGCGCTCTTCATCAGGAACCTGATCAGCCTGCCCCCGCTGTAGACGACCGATTCCGGATCGCTTCGTCAAAGCGGATCAAAGCTCCACGACGGCGGCTCGCCCCATTTTCCTTGACGCCGCAGGGCGGGCGTCCCAGGATGGCGGCTTATCGGTCATCGGCGACGGCGGGACGCCGATCCGCCCGGCGGGCGCGTCGGTCCGCCGGGCGGTCCCGGCGCGGCCGCGCCGCTTTTCGACAGGAGGCCACCCGTGGGAATCCCCGAAACCACCGCCCCGTCCCCCGTGCCGTCGCCCGTGCCGCGGCCGGCCGACCGCGGTTGGGGGCCGGTTTCCAGCATCCTCCTGCGATTCGCGTTCGCTTACTGGCTGTTCTACTCCCTGCCGCTCATCGCCGCGTTCCCGACTCAGCTCGGGTCGCTGGCCGTCGAACACCTGGCCCCCGGTCCTGGTCGGCCGTCCCGCCGCCGTGGGTCACGCAGGGCATGACCTGGGTCGGCTACCCGGCCAGGTGGCAGGATCAGGCGAACGACTGGCTCACCCCGCGGGTGAGTGCCGCCCTGCTCGGCGTGACCGTCGAGCCGCCGACCGACCCGTCCGGGTCCGGCGACCGGCTGTTCGCCTACTGCACCGCCTTCACCGACCTGGCCCTCGCCGTCGCCGTCACCGCCCTGTGGACGGCGGCGAGCCTGCTCTGGCGGCGGTGGCGGGGCAGCGGCCGGCCGGACTACGACCGGCTGCACGCCTGGATGCGGCTGGTCGTGCGGTTCCACCTGATGTACCAGATGATCGTCTACGGCGCGATCAAGGTGTGGTGCGGCCAGTTCCCGCCGATCGTCGACGGCCAGCTCGAAGTCAAGTACGGCGACTCCTCCCCGATGGGCCTCCTGTGGCGGTTCATGCAGTTCTCCCAGCCGTACACGGCCGCGACCGGGATCGTCGAATTCACCTGCGGCGTGCTCCTCATCACCCGCCGCACCACCCTGCTCGGGGCGCTGTGCTCGGTCGGGGCGACGCTTCAAGTGTTTCTGCTCAACATGTGTTACGACGTGCCGGTCAAGCTCATGTCCGGCCACCTGGTGCTCATGGCCCTGACGCTGATCGCCCCGGACGTGCCGCGGCTGGCGGCGTTCTTCGTGCTCGGCCGGCCGGTCGCGCCGCGGCCGGCGACGCCGCTGTTCGGCCGGTGGCTGCGACTCGACCGGGCGGCCCGGGTGCTCGGGGTGGTCGCGTTCGGCGGGTTCGCCGCCTTGCAACTGCTCG
>DASXAN010000498.1:0-3608 GCA_036406755.1 Gemmataceae bacterium | reverse complement strand
CTCGACCCACCCTGCCATTGAGCACTTTCGGCCAGCGGCGGCGAATTTGGCGATGGGCGTCTATCTCCACCACCAAGCGATGCCCGAACGAAGTCGGCTTTTCCAGCGGCTCCGGTCCGAGCGACCATTGTGCGTGATGTACGCCGAGCTGATCCACCGCCCTGCCGGCCCGTTTGACACCACTCGTTTGGAGCCGCGGGAGTTAGACAACTACTTGACCGAGATCGCTCGCAACCCCGTGTTCGGCTCTCGGCCGGCCGTGGATCGCGTGTTCGCGGACCTGCGGGCCGAGCTATCACGTGCCGCCGACAGGTCCCCCGGGTTGCCCGGACGGTCGGCATACTTCAAGCTGCATGACCAGGATCGGGACTTGGCCCGGGCATTCGCCAAGGCCGGTCGTGCCGACGCGGAGCAGATGGCGCACGCCGTCGTATTGGGTGCCGGCCCGCTCACCCCGGAAGGGTTCGGCACCAGCGACGTCCAACTCCGGCTCATTCCGCCCCCGCTGGTCGCCGAAGCGGCGCGGTTGCTCCACGACCTCGACCCAAAGCAGTTTGATGGTTGGGAGGAGGAGTTTCCCGAATTCCGGCAGGTGTTCGCGGCGGCCGCCGAGCACGGCGAGGCCATCATCGTTGCCTGAGCGGACGTGCGGCGAAGTCAGTGCTGGTGTCGCGGCTGATTCGTTGACGGTCGCATCTACCTATGGGTGTGTCAGCCAGCCGCGGCCAACCGGACGTGGAACGCTCGTCGGCCGGTCCGCCGCGCCCTAAATCTCCGTCGTGACTCCCACCGGCCGTTTCCGGGAGACCGCACCATGCGACCCGTCGTCATCATGCTGGCCGTCCTGCTCGCCGCCGGCCCGGCCGTCGCCGCCGACCCGCCGGCGAAGCGGCCGAACGTCCTGTTCCTGATCGCCGACGACATGCGGCCCGACCTCGGCTGCTACGGCCAGCCGCTCGTCCAGTCGCCGACCATCGACGCGCTCGCCAAGGCCGGCGTGCGGTTCGAGCGGGCCTACGTCCAGTACCCGCTCTGCAACCCGTCTCGTTCGTCGCTCTTGACCGGTCGCTATCCGGACCACACCGGCGTCATGGACAACCGCACCTTCTTCGGGACGGTCCACCCGGACTTCGTGTCGCTGCCCAAGTACTTCAAGCAGCACGGCTACGTCACCCTGCGGGCCGGCAAGATCTTCCACAACACCCTCGACGACACCGACGCCTGGACCGAGGGCGGCGAGCCGCGGGGCGTCGGCCAGGGGCCGAGCAGTGACGGCCTCGGCGACCGGGAAGGGTACCGGCCCGACCGCCGGATCGTGCTCGAGGGCGACGGCGAGAAGCACCACGACTACAAGGCCGCCGATCGGGCGATCGAGTACCTCCGCAAGCACAAGGGCGAACCGTTCTTTCTGGCCTGCGGCGTGACCAAGCCGCACGCCCCGCCGTCGGCCCCGCAGCGGTTCTACGACCTCTACGACGTCGCCAGGATCTCCCTGCCGCCGGACTTCGCCCCGACCCCGACCGTCCCGCCCGGGTTCCCGAAGGCGTGTCTGTTGCCCCGCAACATCGACCTGTTCGTCGGCCGGCCGGCGACGCCGGCGGAGGCGAAGGAGACGATCCGCGCCTACTGGGCGTCCCTGTCGTGGGCCGACTGGAACCTCGGCCGGGTGGTCGCCGAGCTGGACAAGCTCGGCCTGCGGGACAACACCGTGATCGTCTTCTGGGGCGACCACGGCTACCACCTCGGCGAGAAGGGCAAGTGGTCCAAGCATCAGTCGCTCTTCGAGGTCGGCACGCGGGTGCCGTTCGTCATCGCCGCCCCGGGGGCGAAGGGCAACGGCAAGGCGTGCCCGGGGGTGGTCGAATGCCTGGGCCTCTACCCGACGCTGTGCGAGCTGTGCGGCCTGCCGACGCCGGCCGGGCAGGAGGGCCGCAGTCTTAAGCCGCTGCTGGACGACCCGACCGCGGCGTGGGACCACCCGGCGTTCACGGTCAGCGGCAACGCCAACAAGGTGCTCGGCACGGCGGTCCGGACGGACCGGTTCCGGTACGTCGAGTACACGGCCGGCGGGGCGATGCTGTTGGACGAGGCGGCCGATCCGGCCGAGACGAAGAACCTGGCCGACGACCCGCGGTACGCCAAGGAGCGGGCGGAGCTGGCCGGGCGGATCAAGGCGTTTTTGCATCGGTAGAAGAAAAGGCACATTCACCACAGAGGCACACAGATACACACAGATGAAGAAAGGAAATGATCTTCTTTTCTTCATCTGTGTGTATCTGTGTGCCTCTGTGGTGAATGTGCCTTTTCTTCATCCCACCCGCGGCTCGGGGCGGGCCAGACGTCGGGCCTCGAAGACTCGACCCGACCTACAAGAGCTGGCAACGCTTGTGCCCGCCGCCCGCGCGAGCGACAATGGGGCCGGCGACCGACCTGGAGGTGCCGGCCATGTACGAGCGCTTCACCGACCGCAGCCGCAGAGTCATGCAACTCGCCAACGAAGAGGCCCAGCGGTTCGGCCACGAGTATATCGGCACCGAGCATCTACTGCTCGGCCTGATCCGGGAGGGGGACGGGGTCGCCGCCATCGTGCTGAACAACCTCCACGTGGACCTGCGCGAAGTCCGCGGGGCGACGGAAGCGGTCCTCTCCCGCGGCGCCGGGGCGGACCGGCCGGTGAAGGCCGGGAAGCTGCCGCTGACGCCGCCGGCCAAGCAGGCCATCGCCTACGCGATCGAGGAGGCTCGCGACCTGAACCACAACTACGTCGGGACGGAGCACCTGCTGCTCGGCGTGGCGCGGCACCGGGACGGCGTGGCCGCGGTCCTGCTGTCCCGCACCGGCGTGACATACGAGGCGGTCCGGGCCGAGGTGATGAAGGTGCTCGACTTCCCCACGCCCAAACCCGACGAGTCGCCACCGCCCCAGACTGTTGAACCGAGGCCGGATGAGCCGCCCCTACCGCGGGAGGTCCGGCAGGTCGTGGACGACCTGACGCGACGGATCGAGGCGGTCGCCGCGGAAAAGGCGGAGGCCATCGCGGCGCAGGACTTCGACCGGGCCGCCCACTTGCGGGAGCGGGAAGTCAACCTGACCCGGGCGAAGCGGGCGATCCTCCGCGAGTGGCGGACCGGCCCGCCGGGCCGACCCGGCGACGCGACCGAACCGCGAGAAGGAGGCTGACCATGCCCGACGCAACCGGACCGGGGGGACAGTCCGTCGCGGAGGTGCGGGCCCGGCTGCGCGCGGCCGCGGACCTGCTCCGCGAATCGACGACCGTGGACCCGGCGGTGCGGGACTCGCTCGCCGAGCTGCTGGCCGAGCTGGACCGGGCGCTGGAAACGTCCACGACGCCGCCGGCCGAAGTGGCCCGCCTGGCGGACGGGGCGGCCCACCTGGCGGAGGCGCTGCACCAGCAACACGACCGCGGACTGTTGGAGGCGAGCCGCGGCCGGCTGGAGGGGCTGGTGTTGCAGGCCGAGGCCCGCGCTCCGACCGCGGTTAGCTTGGCCCGCAACGTGATCGACGGACTGGCCAGCCTGGGGATTTAGTGCGATTTGCAGTTAGCCGGTGCGGGCGGCGGGCCGGGAGGGCGAGGCTCCTGCCGAGCC
>DASXAN010000497.1:0-1803 GCA_036406755.1 Gemmataceae bacterium | reverse complement strand
CGGCCGCGATTCCGGTTGCTGCCGAGGTCCCGCCGTCGAATGGACGAAGACCGGATTCGTTCGGGAAGAATCCCACGAACTGGGAGATGGAGCAGAAGTCCGGCTTGTCTGGATCCTGCGGAGGCAAGGCGGCCGGGCCCTGACTAGTGTACCCGCACCAATCACCCCTGAGGGTGGCCGCCCCGACGCTCATCACTTCGGGGTGGCCATTCGGCCCGAGAATGCTGGCGCCGGGTCCCCGATCACCGGCACCGCACAGGGTGTCGGAGGCAAACGAGCACCCGTCGCCACAGTTGCCGGCCGCGAAGAGCACGAGGATGCCTGCGTCGATCGCAGCTTCGACCTGCAGCGCAATGTCGCTTTGGGGATCAAAGGCGTAGTCTCGGCCTCGGCGGCTGTCGTAAAGTCCCCAACAGTTGACGAGGATTTGGGGAACCCCGTAGGTGCGATAGTGCTCGATTGCGAGCTGATAGCCCTCGACGGCATTGGCCACGTAGTCGGGAAACCTGGCCTCAGGTTCGAAGATGCGGATATCCCACAGCTCGGTCTCCGGCGCTATCGCCTGGACGTCGAAGGCGATCATGTTGCCGTGCTGACCCCATCCTTCGGCCCGTGTCCCCCAGCTCTCAACCGGCCAGCCTCCGACCACCTCGCCCGTAGCGGGCAACTGTGGAACGGCCGGCCAGGCACCCAAGACGGTCGGCCGACCGTAGGCCGTGATGCCTCCGTCCACGACGCCGACGATCATCCCGCGCCCCGTGTAACCGGCTCGCCAGATGTGCGCGGCGCCCAGATGCTCGGCGACAGTCGCGGCGGTATCGTTGGGCCTGACGCCGGCCCCGCAGTCGATGCGGCCGAGTGCAGCTTGCTCGGCCGACCGAGGCTCGAACAGGGCGAATGGCTCGAGCCGGGCGCTGCGAGTGACGTGATGGACGTGGGGTTGGTCTGTCAGGGCGGCGAGGTGCCGAGGGTCCACCGATGCGCGGACGACGACGAGCTCAAGGTTCCGACTGAGAAGATCCGCTCGTTCCGCCCTTGGGGCCGTGATCCGGACCGGCGCGTGCGTTTCGTCGACTTTGACGTCGAGCTTGGGATCCCAACTCTGGTAGACGCGCTTGATCTCGTCGACCGAGCTGCCGATCCGCACCTCGATCCTGACGGTCACCCGGATCCGGGGACTGGGGAGCGTTTCGCCGTGCTCCACCATGACTGGGTGGACTATGTGATGCTGTTTCCTCCTTGTCAAGTTCCCGAAAGGTCTTCAACAGGCGCACTCCGCTTGGTCACGTCGCAGCGCTCGGAGGCGCCGGGCCTGTGCTGAAGGCGCGCCAGAGACGCATGCCCAGCCAGACACCAGGAGGGCTCTTCGCCCGTTGCCGTGGCACCGCCGGCCTACTCGGAATCCGCGCCCCGGCGTGTCCTCAGGCGTTGTGAAGCCGCACTTGTCCCTGGGCCCAACGAGCATGACGGGCCGCATCGCGCCTCAGCAGGGAGACTTCGATCGAGACGGCTGCAAGCGGGGGCGTTACAGCCAGGGAATCCCGCCCTGGCGAATTTATTAGGGGTCGTGCCGGCATAGGCAGTGGCAGGATTCAGCTCCACCAACTCTTGACGCGGGGCCACGGCCGGTGCCGTAGCCCCGCGCTGCTTTCGGTACTGTCGCCTACCCGCCGGCCATCGCGCCCACGATCATGAACGGCTCCTCGCCGGTCGCCACCGCCTCGGGCAGTACGGCTTCCGGCGGATCGTTGGACAGGTCCTCCTGGCAGGCGAAGAACCGCACGAACGCGCGGCGCTTCTTCG
>DASXAN010000496.1:0-3933 GCA_036406755.1 Gemmataceae bacterium | reverse complement strand
GCCGAAGAACTCGCTGGCGATCAGGTTCCCCGAGAGCGTCCCGCACGAGACGACCAGGAACCGGTTGGCCCGGCGGGCCGAACAGTCGTGGACCAGCCGGGCCAGGAACGTCTTGCCGGTGCCGGTCTCGCCGGTCAGCAGGATGGTCAGGTCGTGGGCGGCGGCGGCCGCCAGCCGGTCGGCCATCGGGGCCAGCGACGGGGTTAGGGCGAGCAGGCGGTCGGCCAGCTCCTCCTCGGGGGTGCCGTCGGCCCCGTCCGGGGCGGCCCGGACGACGTCGCCCAGGGCGTCGGCCGACGCCGGCCAGGGCAGGCGAGCCACCGACAGGCGGACGCGGTCGGACCCGTCGCCGCTGTCGGCCGCCGAGACGACCACCACCTGGAGCGGCGACTGCCGCAGGGCGGTTTCCTGGACGAGGCCGGCCACCGGGGCCCAGTCGCCCGGGGTGGCGGCGACGAGCACGAGCAGGCCCGGCTTGTTCCAGGCTAGGTGTTGACGGCACTCGTCATAGGTGCAGCGGCGGACGGACCGCCCCGACGACTCCTCGACGAAACTCTGAATCTGGTCCCCGAGGGGCGAACTGTTGACCACCAGGGTCGGGCGCTGGCCTGGCATTGCTCCATTCCTTTCGTGAGCCACGGAATTCCAGTCCTCCGACCCCGACGGAGGCGGAACGGCGGGGCGGACGGCCCGGTGAGGGGGAGGCCGTTTCCGCACCCGCGTCCGTGCTCACGACGGGGTAACCCGGCGACTGGCGCCCTGTGGGCGGGGTCAGGGGCCGGGGCCATCCTGGGCGGGCGAACCGCCGTCGGCGGACCCGCGACCCAAGACCGACCCCCGACTGCCTCGCCTGGCAGCTAGTGCAGACGTTGTGCCGGGTGGTGATAGTCTTGAGACGCCGATCTCCCGCCGGCAGTTCCATCCGATTGACTGGGCACGACCGGAATCGGCCCCCGCCAAAAACGAACGTCGGTCCGTCGGGGCGGGGGTCATGGGCGACCGGTCGGTGCAGGTTATGTGGGATCGAACACCGAGCGCCGCCGGGAGGACCGATCGGCGCATGGGCGGGCCCCGATTTCCTCGTGGGGCCCCGACTGCTTCATCCCCGCCGCAATAACAGCGGCACCCGGGACCGCTCTCCGACCCCAGGTCCGCCAGCCCGGCGGCAGGTCCGCCCCCGGTTGCGATCGTAGCGGCCGGGGGAGGTTTTCGTTGCGTGTGGACCGTTCAGTAGGATATGAGGATACCGCCCGGCGCAGGGCAATTCAAGTCTCGATCCGACAAAATTTATTTGACCCGCCGAAATGTGTCGGTGCGGCGGTCGGGACGCGGTGAGGCGCCTTACAGATTGTCGTCAGCCGATCATGCCGGTGTCCGGCCGGGCGGCCGGGGCGGGCACGCGACCGGTCAGGTCGCCGGCGATCTGCCAGAGCAGGTGCTCCAGCTCGCCGGCCGTGGCCGGCAGCGACAGGGCGTAGCGGAACCCGGCCGGCATGGCCGGTCCCGCGGACGGGGCCAGAGCGGCGAACGCCAGCCGGCGGCCGGCGGCCGCCCGCGTCAGGTCGGCGATCAGGGCGGCGGCGTCGGGCACCCGCACGTCGACGAGGACGACGTCCGGCCCGAAGTGGCGGGCGGCCTCGACCCCCTGGGCCGGCGACGTGCACAGCAAGGCACAGTGCGACCGCAGGGCGGGCAGCATCGGGGCGACGTCCAGGCGGGCGTCGGCCAGGACGACCAGCACGTTCAGCGGCGCGGTGCGGATGACGTCGGAGTGCATGACCCCGTCCCCGGCGGCGCGGCCGCCGCGACGGGCCGCCCGGGCCGGCCGCCCACGGCCGAACGGGTCGGACGCGTCCACATCCCAGGACCGCCCGCGGCCTGCCTTGGACCCGTTGTTGTCCCGGAACGCGACCATCACCGGCCTCCACCGCGAGCTAGCTGGACACCGCCTCGGCACGACGACAGCGGCCTTGATTTCCCCCCGCCGCCGGCGGCCGACCGCCGGTCACGGGTGCCCGGACGTCCGGGCGGAATATCGGAAACCCAAAAAGGATAGTTCACGCCGGGTCGCCGCGCCGCCAATTTTCGGAAAAAATCCGGCGAACCCGGTCTGATGATCGCATTCGAATTGGGCAATATTGAGATTTGAGCAACTGTCATGCCGCCCCGCGACGGGGCGGCGGTTATTACTGCTGGTGGCGACGGCAGTTCGGTGGGCGAGCGGGCCGGCGGCGGCCGGTGAAACGCGGGTGCGAAGCGGGATGGGCAGTCGGTCCGGGCCGCGGGGACCGTCCCTGGTTCGTGAGGTCACGGGCATCATCGCCCCCCACCGCGTCGGTCGCAGGCTGGCCGCACTGTATCCATCCGGATACGGACCGTCAAGTTTTAGATCAGCGAATTGTCAGCAATGGTAGCAGGATGTGTACAGGATCTCAGTATGCCACTCAATCGAGCCATGCCCGCCGGACCGGTGAATCAGCCGGGGCCGGTACGCTACAATAGCGCCGGACGGACTCGGCACGGCGACCCCGCGGCCCCCCTCATGAGCACCTTTTCCCTGGACCGGTTCTGGCAGGCCTGCGGGGCGGTCGGCCCGCTGCGGGTGGTCGTCGAGCACGGCGGGGCGGCGGAAACCTACGTCCTGCCGCAGCCGTTCGCCCTGGCCGGCGGCGACCCGCGGGCGGACGTGCGGCCGGCCGGCGAGTCGCTGCCCCGCCGCTGCGCCTACCTGCAAGTCCTCGGCGGCCGGGTGCTCGGGCTGAACCTGACGGCCAGCTCCGGCGGCCGCAAGGGCGGCTACCCGCCGCACGCCTGGCTCGAACCCGGCATGGCGTGGCCGTGCGGCCCGCTGACGATCCGCCTGCCGGCCGACGCCCCGGCCGCCCCCCGCTCTGCCGACCGCGACCTGCCGCCCGTCATGTTGGCCATTGCCGGCGGCCGTGGCGGCGGCTGCGACTACACGATCAAGGTGCCGCTGGTCCTGATCGGCAAGGCGCCGCAGTGCCAGGTCCGGCTGCGGGACGCGGCCGTGTCCCGGTTCCACTGCGCGTTGGTCCTCACGCCGGACGGGCTGTGGGCGGTGGACCTGCTCGGCCGCGGGGGCGTGCTGGTGAACGGGTCGGTGGCCCGGGTGGCCCGCCTGGACGACGGCGACGAGCTGCGGCTGGGCGGGTTCGTCCTGCGGCCGCGGGGGTTGGCGCCGGCGGCCCCGCCGCCGGAGGCCGTGGCCGCCGCGCTCGAACGATTCACGATGCCGTCGGTGCCGATGCCGGTCCCGGCGCCGGACTGGTCGGTGGCCGTGCCCCAGCTGCCGGGCGGGGCGACGGAATCCTCCCTGGCGCCGATCGTGTCGATGTTCGCCGAGTTCCAGCGGCAGATGGCCGAGCAGTTCCGGCTGAGCATGACCGGCATGTTGGACGTGGTCCGGCAGATGCACGGCGACCAGATGAAACTGGTGTGGCAGGAGCTGGCCGAGATTCGCCGGCTGAACGAGGAGGCCAATTCGCTGAAGGCTCGGCTGGCCGCGCTGCCGCCCGCACCGGCGGCGGCCCGGCCGGCCCCACCGCCTCCGCCCCGAGTCGAGACGCCGTTGCCGGCCGCGAACGGCCTGCCGCCGGCCCCGACCACCCCCATCCCGCCGCGGGCAGTCCCGACGCCGACGCCGGCACCGGCCGCCAAGCCGGAGAAAGAGACGGCGGACGTGCACGCCTGGCTGAGCCGTCGCGTCGCGGAGGTGCAGCGGGAACGGGAAGGGCGGTGGCAAAAGGTGCTCGGCTTCCTGAAGGGGACGCCGTGAGGGGTTTGAGCATCGGCCCCCGGCCTCGAAGACTCGACCGGGGCTTTACCTCAGCGCCCTGACGGGCTTAAACCTGGCGCTGGCCGGCACCGTAGGGTGGGCCGAGTTCCAGCGGCAGATGGCCGAGCAGTTCCGGC
>DASXAN010000495.1:0-3132 GCA_036406755.1 Gemmataceae bacterium | reverse complement strand
GAATAATGCCCCGGTCGAGCGGAGCGAGGCCGGGGGCAAAGCCGCGGATCAATGGCGAGGACCACCATGCGACGACTCATCGTACCCCTGACGTTGGTCTCACTCGCCGCCTTGGTGCCCGTCGGGTTGTCAGCCGGCCGTCTCGCCGCCCTGCCCGCGTTCCCCGGGGCGGAGGGCGGCGGGGCGTTCACCCCCGGCGGCCGCGGCGGCACGGTGTGTGAGGTCACGTCCCTGGCCGACGACGGCCCCGGCACCCTGCGGGCCGCCTGTGCCGCCGACGGGCCGCGGACCGTCGTGTTCCGCGTCGCCGGGATCATCACCCTCGACACGCCGCTCAAGATCAACCACCCGTTCATCACCATCGCCGGCCAGTCGGCCCCGGGCGACGGCGTCTGCGTCCGCGGGGCGACGACCGAGATCAACACGCACGACGTCGTTATCCGCCACATGCGGTTCCGCCGCGGCGACATGAAGGTCCGCGACGACGCCCTGGGCGGCAACCCGGTCGGTAACGTCATGGTCGATCACGTCTCGGCCAGCTGGGGGCTGGACGAGAACCTGTCGCTCTACCGGCACATGGTGAAGAACCCGGCCGGCGGGCCGGACAAGAAGCTGCCGGTCGAGAACCTCACGATCCAGTGGTGCATCTCCAGCGAGGCGCTGGACAAGAACAACCACGCCTTTGGCGGCACCTGGGGCGGGGCGAACTCGTCGTTCCACCACAACCTGTTCGCCTGCAACACCGGCCGCAACCCGTCGATCGGCATGACCGGCCTGTTCGACTTCCGCAACAACGTGCTGTTCAACTGGCGGCACCGGACGATCGACGGCGGCGACGGCGCCTCGCGGATCAACGTCGTCGCCAACTACTTCAAGCCGGGGCCGATCACGAAGGGGGAACTCCGGCACCGGATCGTCAAGGTGGACCGCCGGTTCCACGACCCGGACAACGGCGGCGTCGGCCGGTGGTTCGTCGCCGACAACCACGTCGCCGGCGACCCGCAGGTGACGGCCCACAACTGGGCCGGTGGCGTCCAATATGCGCCGGACCGGGAGCAGAAGGGCGAGAAGATTCCGGCCCCGACCGAGCGGGAGGCCCGCGTGACCGCCCCGTTCCCCGCCCCGCCGGTCACGCAGCAGACGGCCGAAGAAGCGTACGAGCTGGTGCTGGGCAACGCCGGGGCCACCCTACCCAAACGTGACCCGGTGGATTTTCGGGTCATCGAAATGGTCCGCACCGGCAAGGTGACGTTCCAGGACGGCATCATCATCTCCCCGGCCGACGTGGGCGGCTGGCCCGAATACAAGGCCGATGCGGTGGGGCCGGACAGCGATCACGACGGCATCCCGGACTGGTGGGAGGTCAGGCACGGGCTGAACCCGAACGACCCGTCCGACGCGAACAAGGACCTGAACGGCGGCGGATACACGAACCTGGAGAAGTACCTCAACGGCATCGACCCGACGAAGAAGGTCGATTTCCGCGACCCGGCGAACAACAAGGACACGCTGACCGCGGCCAAACTCCGCGGTCCGACGAAGTGAGCCGTCCATGGCGCGCCTCCTCTCCCGGTCACTGGTCATCGTGCTGGCCGCTTGCGGCCTGGCGCGCGCCGCCGAGCCGCGGTACGTGGCCCCTGGGCCGGAAGGTCGACTGGCCTATGAGCCGGACGCTCGCGGCAATCGTATCCCCGACTTCTCGCACTGCGGATACATGGGCGGCGGGGTGGCCATCCCCGACGTGCCGGTCCGCGTCCGCGTCCCGGCCGCCCCGGGCGACGCCGGGCGGCGGATCCAGACCGCGATTGATTACGTCTCACGCCTGCCGGCCGATGCCAGCGGCGTCCGCGGGGCGGTGCTGGTCGAGGCCGGCCGGCACGAGGTCGCCGGCCGCCTGCGGATCACGGCGGGCGGCGTCATCCTCCGCGGTCAGGGACCGGACAGGACCGTGCTGATCGCGGCCGGGCAGGACCGGCGGGCGCTCGTCCAGATCGCCGGTAAGAAAGACCGCCGGGCGATCTTGCCCCCCGTGAATCACGGGGGGCTAATTGTCGCAGACGCCTATGTGCCGGTCGGGGCCACGCGGCTGCGACTGACGGACGCGGCCGGGCTGAAGGCCGGTGACGAGGTTTCCATCGAACACCCCGGTACGGCCCGGTGGGTATCGGCCCTCGGGATGGACCATTTCGCCGGCAAGGACAGCGGCTGGCTGAGCTGGCGGCCCGGCGTGATGAACGTCCGCTGGGACCGGACCATCACCGCCGTTGACGGCGACACGATCACCCTCGACGTCCCGCTGACGATGGCCCTGGACACCTCGCTGGCGGAGACCCGCGTCACCGCCTCCGAGTGGCCCGGCCGCGTCCGCCAGGTCGGCGTCGAGAATCTGACCTGCGAGTCGGCGTTCGACCCGGCCAACCCCAAGGACGAGGAGCACGCCTGGATGGCCGTCACCCTCGACGCCGCCGCCGACGCCTGGGTGCGGCAGGTGACGGCCCGGCACTTCGTCAGCTCGGCCGTGGCCGTCGGCGACGGCTGCCGGCGGGTGACGGTCGAGGACTGCCGCTCGCTCGATCCCGTGTCCGAGAATGCGGCGTACCGGCGGCACGCCTTCTTCGTCGGCGGCCAGCAGACGTTGGTGCAGCGGTGCCGGTCGGAGCACGGCCGGCACGACTTCGCCACCGGCTACCTCGCCGCCGGGCCGAACGCCTTCGTCGAGTGCGAGGGGGCGGACGCGGCCGACTTCAGCGGCCCGGTCGAGAGCTGGGCCACTGGCGTGCTCTACGACAACGTCACGATCGACGGCGGCGGGCTGGCGCTGACCAACCGCGAGATCGCCGGCCAGGGCGTCGGCTGGGCTGCGGCGAATTGCGTGCTCTGGCAGTGTACCGCCCCGGTCGTCACCTGCCGCAACCCGCCGACGGCGCAGAACTGGGCGATCGGCTGCTGGGGTCAGTTCGTCGGCGACGGCCACTTCCGGTCGTGCAACGAGTTCGTCAAGCCGGAGAGCCTGTACCGCGGCCAGCTGGCCGACCGGCTCGGGCCGCCGGCGGTTGCCCGGACGGGCCGCCGCACGATCCCGGCCGACGCCGGCGGCGCTCCGCCGATCGACGAGATTGCTGGAGTCCCGGC
>DASXAN010000494.1:0-11495 GCA_036406755.1 Gemmataceae bacterium | reverse complement strand
GTTTCCGCACCCGCCGGCCGCGACAGCGCGATGCCGGCCCCGGCCGCGCCGAGCAGGACCACGGCCGCCAGGACTTTCAGCTTGTCGAGGATCATGGTCTGGGCCACCTCGTTCGTCAGGGCGAGGATGTGGGCGGGGATGGTCGCGGCCGCTGCGGGTCCGGCCGCTAGCGCCGCGGCCCAGCGGGCCGTCGCGCGCACCAGTTCATCCGACACGGCCGTGGCCGTCGCGTCCGGCGTCAGGGCCGCCGCCACCGCCCCGGCCGCGGGGGCCACGCCCTGCCGGGTCAGCAGCACCCGTAGCCGCTCGCGGGCCCGGGCCAGCCGCGTCGCCACCGTGCCGGGCGGGCAGCGGAGCCGCTCGGCCGCCTCCGTGTAAGTCAGCCCCTGGAGGTAACAGAGCACGACGGCCGGCTGATACCGGGCCGGCAGCCGGGCGATGGCGGCGTCGAGGACCGGCCGCAGGTCGGGGCCGGCCAGCGAGTCGGGCGACGGCGGGGCGGGCACGTCCACGGGGGCCACCTCCCGCCGCCGATTCGCGGCCGCGCGGGCCTTCAGCGCCACCCGCCGGGCGACGCCGTACAGCCACGGCCCGAGCAGGTCCGGCCGCCGCAGCCGGCCGGCCTTGCGGGCGAGCACCAGGAACGTCGCCTGGAAGGCGTCGTCGGCGGCGTGGGTGTCGGCGAGCAGCCGGCGGCAGACGCCTATGACCATCGGCCCGTGGCGGCGGACCAGCTCGGCGAACGCGGCCTCGTCATTGGCGGCGCGGAACCGGGCCAGCAGGGCGGCGTCCGGCGGGCCGTCGGCCGTGCCGCCGACGGCGCGGACGTGGCGGACGACGGGGTCGAGGCCGTGCGGGGTCATGGGCCGGCTCGCGGAGGGGGCCGGGACATCCGGCCCCGTCATCATACTGCCGGGTGACGGGCGGGCACTTTCACGAAATCCCGGTTCGCCGCGACGCGGAGTCCGCGGAGCGGAGCGGGTAGTTAGCCCCCGGTCATTGACCGGGGGCTAAATGCTCCGCGTCGCGGCTAACCGTGTGAAAGATGTCTCACCGGCGCCGGTATTCCCCGTCACCCCCTGGAGGTCCGTCATGCCCGAGACCCGCACCGTCGCCCTCGTCACCGGCGCCAACCGCGGCATCGGCCGCGAGATCGTCCGGCAGCTCGCCGCCAAAGGCGTCACCGTCATCCTTGCCGCCCGCGACCCGGCCAAGGCCGAGGACGCCGCGGCCGAGTTCGTCGGCCAGGGATTGCCCGTCGTCGGCCGGCCGCTGGACGTCACCGACCCGGCCAGCGTTGAACGGCTGGCGGCGTCCGTCGCTTCCGAGTTCGGCCAGCTCGACATTCTGATCAACAACGCCGGCGTCTACCTCGATGCCGACCGCACCGCCCTGACCGCCGACCTGGATGCGGTCCAGGCGACGCTGGAGACGAATCTGTTCGGCGCATGGCGTGTGGCCCAGGCGTTCGCCCCGCTGGTCCGCAAGAGCCGGCACGGGCGGATCGTCAACCTGTCCAGCCAGATGGGCCAGCTCGCGTCCATGACCGACGGCACCCCCGGCTACCGGGTGTCGAAGGCGGCACTGAACGCCCTGACCCGCCTGCTGGCCGACGACCTGAAGGCCGACGGCGTGCTGGTCAACTCCGCCTGCCCGGGCTGGGTGCGGACCGACATGGGCGGGCCGAACGCCCCCGGCACGGTCGAGCAAGGGGCCGACACCCCGGTCTGGCTGGCGACGCTGCCGGACGACGGCCCGTCCGGGTGGTTCTTCCAGAACCGCAAACCGATCCCGTGGTAAATCCTTGCCGCTTGCGGCTATGCGGGCGGGTGCTCGTGCTGCTAAGCCGCAAGCGGCGTCATCCCGTACAATGACGGCATCCCACGGCCCGCGCCCCTCTCCCCCGGCGGCCGATTCCCTGTAAGGGCCGTGGCCCGCGCCCGGTATCCCTTGCAGGACGGCGCCTGATGCAGCCCCTCCCGGACACCCGGGCCACCCTGCTGGCTCGCCTCCGCGACCCGGCGGACGGCGAGGCGTGGCGGGAGTTCACCCGGCTGTACGCCGGGGTCGTCTACGGGTTCGCCCGCCGCCGCGGCCTGCAGGACGCCGACGCCGCCGACTTGATGCAGGACGTGCTCCGGTCCGTCGCCGCCCACGTCGGCCGGCTGGACTACGATCCGGCCCGCGGCCGGTTCCGCAACTGGCTGTTCACGATCACCCGGAACAAGCTGTACACGTTCCTCGACGCCCAACGGCGGCGGGTGCGGGCGACCGGCGATCCCGAAGGCCGCGAGCGGCTCGAAGACGTGGAAGCCCCGTCCGACGGCGAGGCCGACTGGGACCGGGAGTACGAGCGGCAGCGGTTCGCCGTCGCCGCCGACCACGTCCGCGGCGAGTTCACGTCGTCCACGTGGAAGGCGTTCTGGGGCACGGCCGTGGACGGCCGCGGGGCCAAGGAGGTCGGGGCGCAGCTGGGCCTGTCGCCGGGGGCGGTGTACGTGGCCAAGAGCCGGGTGCTGGCCCGGCTGCGAGAGAAAGTGCGGGAGCTCGATGAGGAATGAGACGCATAGGACCCGTGGGACCTATGCCCCGGAATAATCCACCATGTCCACCCCGTGCCCCGACCGTGACCGCCTCCAGAAACTGCTCGACAGCGGCCTGCCGCCGCCGGACGAGACCGACGTCGTCCGCCACCTGGACGACTGCCCCGGTTGTCAGCAAGCGCTGGAAGGTCTCGCCACCGGCGAATGGTCCTGGGCCGAGCCGGCCCGCGGCTGCGGCGGGGCCAAGCCGCCGGACCAGTCCGCCTTCTGGCCGGCCCTGCGGTCGGTCGAGGCCGCCGTCGCCGTGGAGACCACCGCCGCCTCGCCGGACCCGGTCACCGTCCCGGAGGAGGTGTCGCTCGACTTCCTCAGCCCGGCCGAAGACCCGGCCTACCTCGGCCGGCTGAACCATTTCAACGTCGAGGCCGTCGTCGGCCGCGGCGGCATGGGCATCGTCCTGAAGGCCCTGGACCCGTGCTTGCAGCGGACGGTCGCCGTGAAGGTGCTCGACCCGCTGTTCGCCCGCAACGAGCTGGCCCGGCAGCGGTTCTGCCGCGAGGCCCGGGCGGCCGCCGCCGTCACCCACGAGAACGTCATCGCCGTCCACGAGGTGGACATCGACAAGGAAAAGGACCTGCCGTACATCGTCATGCAGTACGTCTCCGGCGTGACGCTCCAGGACCGGCTGGACCGCGGGGACAGGCTGTCGCTGCGGGAGGTGGTCCGGATCGGCCAGCAGACGGCCGCCGGCCTGGCGGCGGCGCACGACCAGGGGCTGGTCCACCGCGACATCAAGCCCGGCAACATCCTGCTCGAAGCCCCGCTCGGCCGGGTGAAGCTGACCGACTTCGGCCTGGCCCGCGCCGCCGAGGACTCGAAGCTGACGCAGACCGGGTTCGTCGCCGGCACGCCGCTGTACATGGCCCCGGAGCAGGCCAAGGGCGAACCGGTGGACGCCCGCTCCGACCTGTTCAGCCTCGGCGGCGTCCTGTACGCGATGTGTACCGGCCGGCCGCCGTTCGAGGCCAGCTCGCCGTTTCTCGTCCTGCGGCGGGTGACGGAGGAGGCGCCGCGGCCGGTGCAGGACCTGAACCCGGCCGTGCCCGACGACCTGGCCGACCTGATTGACCACCTGCTGGAGAAGAACCCGGCCGACCGCCCGCAGTCGGCCGCCGAGGTCGCCGACCGGCTCGGCCACGTCCTCACGAAGCTGCCGGCCGACCCGGTGATCACGCCGCCGGCCACCCCGGTCCGGCGGACGACGCTGACGCGGACCCGGCCGCCGGCCCCGCGGTGGGTGCGGTGGCCGGCCGTCGCCGCCGTCATCGGCCTGTCCCTGCTCGGCGTGCTGTTCCTCACCGAACTCGGCCGGCTGACCCACTTCACGGCCCTGAGCAACGGCCCGCCGGCGGACGTGTCCCGGCGGACGGTGCCGGCCGGCGGGTCGGTCTGGGCGGTGCGGTTCGCCCCGGACGGGCACACCTTGGCGATGGGCATCGACGACGGGACGGTCCGCCTGTGGGACCCGGGCACCACCAAGGTGCGGCAGACGATCACCGCCCACGCCAGCCCGGTCTGGTCGCTCGCCTACTCGGCCGACGGCAAGCTGCTGGCGACGGCCAGCGACGACGGGGCGGTGAAGGTGTGGGACGCGGCCACCGGTGGCGAGGTCCGGTCGATCCCGCACCCGACGGCCGTGCGGGCGGTGGCCTTCACCCCGGACGGCAAGACGCTCGTCAGCGGCACCCGCAACGGCAAGGTGCGGTTCTGGGACGTGGCCACCGGGAACGAGACGGTGACGACCGCCGGCCACACCGGCAACGTCGTCGCCCTGGCCGTCAGCGCCGACGGGCGGACGGTGGCGTCGGCCAGCGGGGACAAGACGGTGAAGCTGTGGGACGCGGCCACCGGCCGCGAGCAGATGGCGCTCCGCGGCCACCCCGGGGCGGTGTTCGCGGTGGCGTTCAGCCCGGACGGGCAGACGGTGGCGACCGGCGGGTGGGGGGAGCGGCCGGTGCGGCTGTGGGACGCGGCCGACGGCCAGGAGCGGGCCGAGCTGCGGGGCCACACCCAGGACGTCTGGGGCGTGGCGTTCAGCCCGGACGGGCGGCTGTTGGCGTCGGCCAGCGAGGACCACACGGTGCGGCTGTGGGACGTGGCGACGGGCAAGGAGCGGGCGGTACTGACCGGGCACACGGGGACGGTATACACGGTGGCGTTCACCCCGGACGGGCGGACGCTGGCGAGCGGGAGCCGGGACGGGACGGTCAAGCTGTGGGACGTACAGGAGTGACTTTCTTACTCCCCTCTCCCGGCTTTGCAGGAGAGGGGAGAACTGTTAATTCCCGCGCAGAAACGTCTCGATCTCGTTCACTTCATCATCACGCAGCCGCAGCCCCCCCGCCCCGACCACGCCGGCGACCTGGCCCGGCCGCCGCAGGCCGACGATCGCCCCCGTCACCGCCGGGTTGTGCAGCGTCCAGGCGATCGCCACCTCGCCGGCCGTCCGCCCGTGCCGGGCCCCGATCGTTTTCAGCAACTCGGCCAGCCGCAGATTCCGGGACAGCCGCGGCTCCTGAAAGTCCGGGTTGTTCCGCCGCCAGTCGTCGGCCGGGAATGACGCCACCCGCTCCTTCGTCATCGCCCCACTCAGCAAGCCGTTCCGCATCGGCGAGTAGACGATCACGCCGATGTTCTGTTGCCGGCAATACGGCAGGATTTCATCCTCGACGCCGCGGACCAGCAGCGAGTACGGCGGCTGCAACGACGTGACCGGCGCGATCGCCTGCGCCCGCTTCATCTGGGTGACGTTGAAGTTCGACACGCCGATCCAGCGGACCTTGCCCTCGCGCTGGAGTTCCGCCATCGCGGCCCAGCCCTCCTCGATGTCCTCGTCCGGCTCCGGCCAGTGCATCTGGTACAGGTCGATGACGTCGAGCCTCAGCCGCCGCAAGCTCGCCTCGCACTCGCGGCGGATCGAGTCCCGCTTCAGGCTCTTGCCGATCTTGCGGTGCTCGTCCCAGGTGCGGGCGCACTTCGTGAACACGTACGGCCTCTTCGCCAACCCGGCGACCGCCCGGCCGACGACCTCCTCGGAGTGGCCCAGGCCGTAGACGGCGGCGGTGTCGATCCAGTTGATACCCGCATCGACGGCCGCGCGGATGGCGGCGACCGAGTCGTCATCGTCCTGCGGCCCCCAGGCGAACGCCCACCCGCCGCCGCCGAGGGCCCAGGCCCCGAAGCCGACGGGCGTGATGTCCAGGTCCGAGTTGCCCAGCCGCCGGGTTTGCATCGTCTCACTCTCCGTTACCGATCGCGCCCGTAGACCACGACCCTGACCCCGCCGTTCACCTCCGCGTCCCGCTCGTACGCCATCCCGAGCCGCTCGGCCACGCGGATCGACCGGATATTTTCCGGGTGGATGACACTGATGATATGGCCCCAGCCGAGCACGTCGAAGGCGTAATTCATGGCCGCCCGGCCGGCCTCGGTCGCGTACCCCTTACCCCAAAACGGACGGCCGAACGTCCAGCCGACCTCCGGCCCCGGCCAGCCGTCCGGGTTGTGCAGCCCGGCCCGGCCGGCGAACGCCCCGGTCGCCTTCTCCTCGACCGCCCACACGCCGTACCCGCGGAGTTGCCAGTGGCCGACGAACATGGCGAACGACCGCCACGCCTCCCACCGCGGCAGCGGGTTGCCGGTCAGGTACCGCGTCACCTCCGGGTCGGCGTGGACGGCGGCGTAGGCGTCGAAATCGCCGTCCGCGAACGGCCGCAGGATCAACCGCTCCGTTTCCAGGCGGACCATGGCGACGCCTCCCTTCTTCCCTTCTTTTGTAGGGTGGGTCGGGGGAGCGGCGCGTGGGAGGCCCACCGCCGCGGAGATTGTCTCAGAATCGGTGGGCCTCGGTCGCTCCGCTCCCTCGACCCACCCTACAGTAATTCAGTCAACTCCGCCCCCGGTGCCACGTCCACGGGCGGCTGACCGCGGCGGAACACCCGGGCCGCGGCGTTCGCCAGTGTCACCCGCTCGCCGTCGCAGTGCAGCAGCCCCGCCTCCCACAGCCCGACCACCGGCGTCGCGTTCTCCTCATGGAACTCGCGGAGCCGGTCGTCCCGCGTCTCGCCAAAGTGCTCGACGAACGCCGCGCCGTGGAGGACGTGGTTGTTCCCCGCGTAGTAGTGCGGGTTGACCTGGAACGGCACCAGCCCCAGCGCGTCCAGGCTCGGCGGCTGGACGATCGGCATGTCGTTGGTCGTCTTGATCGTCGGGCAGGCGACGTTGCACCCGGCGCTAACGCCCAGGTACGGCATCCCGCCGCGGACCCGCTCGCGGATCGGGTCGAGGAGGTTCAGCCGGTACAGGGCGGCGAGCAGGCGGAATGTGTTGCCGCCGCCGACGTAGATGCCGTCCGCCTGCATCACGGCGGCGACCGGGTCGGTGTGACGGTGCAGGCCGTCCAGCTCGTAGCCGCCGTTGAGGCCGCGGTCGGTCACGCCGCGGACGTAGCCGTCGTGGTCGGCGAGCGCGAACGGGACGAACAACAGCCGGCGGACGTCCCCGAAGTGCTCGCGCATGGCGGCGGCGAGGGCGGCGACCCGCTCCGGCGTGCGAAACCCGCCGCTGCCGAGGAGGACGCGCATCCTCACCCCCGTACCCCGGTCACGGGCGACGGGGGCCATGATAGCAGACGGCGCCGACCGCGCCTCATTCCGCGGTATTTGTTTGCACCGCGCCGGCCGCACCGCTACAGTGGGCGACTGACAGCTCGGTGTCAGTGCACTCGTCCGACTCGAACCCCGCCCGGCCGGGCCGCCGGCCGCCCAGTTGAGAGGAGCCGACGCGATGGCGAAACCGAAGATCACGACCAACCCGGCGGCGGTGACCCTGCCCAGCGGCACGCTCGAGTGGCGCGACTTCACCGTGGCGGGGACCGGGCTCAGCAAGGTCAAGAAGGCGAACCGCAAGAAGTCGAAGCACGTCTACAACATGACCCACGAGTTCATCCCCGACGGGGCGGGGAACCCGCGGGACGACCTCCTCAAAATCTGGGTGACGAGGACGGACCTGTACCGCCGGGCGTGCCGGGCCGGCGACACGGACAACCTCGACTACACCGTCACGAACAAGACGTCCGAGGAGAGCGGCCAGGTGAGGGTGATCGTCGCCTACGAATGACCGGCCGCCCCCGCGTGGCCGTGACCGCCGTCAGCCGCCGGCGGGGGCGACCCGCTTCAGCTCGGCTTCGGCCTCGCCGAGCGCCCGTTGGTCGAGGGCGCTCTCGGGCGACCGGTCCAGGGCCGCCCGGAAGGCGGCCCGCGCCTTGGTCAGCCACTCCGCGGCCCGCGGGGCGTTCCCGCCGGCCGCCTCCAGCCGGCCGAGCGTCAGGTACGTCCGCCCGAGCAGGCCGCGGTAGCCCGGCTGGTCCGGGGCCTCGGCGATCAGCTTCTCGAGCATCGTCCGCGACTTCTCCAGGTCCTCCGCGGCCGGTGCCGTCTGACCCAGGGCGGCGCGGAGCTGACCGCGGACCTCGTACGCCGCCGCCTGCCACTCGCGGTACACCGCGAACTGCGGGGACCGCTTCTGCAAGTCGTCCCAGAGGGCGATGGCCCGGCCGACGTCGGCCTCCGCCTCCGCCCGCCGTTCGGGGACCCGGCTCAGGGCCTTGGCCTGCTCGACGAGGGTGCGGCCGCGGAAGTGCTGGGCGTTGGGGTCGCCCGCCGGCAGGAGTCGGAGCTGGGTCAGGGCGTCGGCACTGGCCGCCAGGGAGTCGGTCAGACGGTCCAGGTCCCGCAGGGCGATCGCCCGCCGGTGCAGGGCCATCGCCAGGTAGAGGTGATCGCCCGGCTGCGGCGACTTCCCCGCCGCGTCCACCAGGCCGCGGAGTAGGTCGGCCGACCGCCGGGCCGACTCCTCCGACGCGGCGAACTGCCCGCGGGTGTGTTCGTACCCGGACAGGTCGATGAGGCCGGTCCCGAGCGTCCGGCGGTACTCGGGCCGGCCGGGGTCGGCGGCCAGCAGCCCTTCCGCCAGCCCGGCGGCCCGCCGGCCGGTGGCGACCGCATCCCCCGGCCGGCCGAGCCGGTTGAACGTCTGCGCCTGGTCCCGCAGCGTCTCGGCCAGCAGGTCCCGGACGGCCGGCTCTGCCGGGCGTTCGGCCACCAGGTCTTCGAACAGGCGGACCGCTTCCCGGTAGTATTGTTCGGCGGTCGCGTTCTCGTTCATCAGGCGGTGGACGTGGGCCGAGTAGCGGTACGCCATCGCCGTCCGCTCCCGCAGCTTCGGATCGTCGGGCCGCTGCGCGAGGGCCTGGCGGAACGTGGCCAGGGCGGCTTCGGTCATCTCTTTGCGGGCGGTCTCGGTCTGGCGGATGGGCCGCAACTTCTTCTCGGAGATGTCGAGCAGGTTCAAGGCCAGCCCGCCGGCCGCGTCGAGGTTCTCCTCCGCCCGGGCCCACTCCCGCTCGGCATGTTCCTTCTCCGCCGCCGTCCGCCGCTGTTCCGCCACCACCAACACCGTGCTGACGGCCAGGCCGACGACCGCCGTCAGCAGCACGGCCACCGCCCCGAACACGGCCGGGCGGTGCCGCCGGCCCCACCGGGCCACCCGCGCCAGCCACGCCTCCGGGTGCGCCGCCACCGGCTCGTCCGCCCGCCACAGACGGACGTCGGCGGCCAGTGCCTCGGCCGACGGGTACCGCCCCGCCGGGTCGCGGGCCATGGCCTGGCGGCAGATCGCCTCCAGGGCCGGCGGGCAGTCCGGGTTGACGGCCCGCGGCCGGGGCGGGTCGGCCGCCTGCACCTGGTCGAGGATGTCCTGAAAGCCCTCGCCGTCGTACGGCGGCCGGCCGGTGAGGACGACGTACAGCACCGCCCCCAGGCCGTACACGTCGGAGGCCGTCGAGGCGACCCCGCCGGCGGCCAGCTCGGGAGCCATGAACGCCGGCGTGCCGAGCACCGCCCCGGACACCGTCTCCTGCCGCGCCCCGGCCGGGTCAGGAGTCACGACCGCCGGGCCGTCCGCCGGCGGCGGGCCGCCGGCCACCTTGGCCAGCCCCCAGTCGAGGACGAACACCTCGCCGTACTCGCCGAGGACGATGTTCTGCCCCTTCAGGTCGCGGTGCAGGACGCCACGGGCGTGGGCGTAGGCGACGGCCCGACAGACGGCGACGAACGCGTCCAGCAGCGCGGCCAGGGCGAGCGGGTCGGCCCGGCCGGTGGCCCGGCCCTGGTGGTAGTCGCGGGCGGCCTCGGCCAGCGTCTTGCCGGCGACGAACCGCATCGTGTAGCACGGGCCGGCCGGGCCGTCGATCAGGTCGTAGAGCGGGACGATGCACGGGTGCTCGAGCTGGCCGGTGATCCGGGCCTCCTCGACGAACCGGGCCCGCAGCCGGTCGTCCCGCGCCCGGTGCGGGTGCAGGTCCTTCAGGGCCACGTCGCGGCCGAGGACGGCGTCCCGGACCCGCCACACCCGCCCCAGCCCGCCGGTGCGGTGCAACTCGGCGACGCGGTAGCGGTCGCCGGCGACCGGCGGCCGGCCGTCCGTGGCGAAGGCGGAGTCCTCGGTCGCCGGGCCAAGGTCGGCGGTGTGCATGGCCCCCGGTTCGACGTCGATCGTGGCCGTCTCGACGTGGGCCTGTGACGGTTCGGCCGCGTGCTCCAGCCGCCGGCACTGGTCGGCGGTGAGCAACCCGCGGGCGACGAGGAACTCGGCGAACCGGCCCGGCGATTCGGGCCGCCAGTCGGCGGCGGCCGCCGCCAGCCGGGCGGGGTCGATCAACCCGTCGCGGAGGGCCAGCAGGACGAGCCGGAGGTCGCGGTCGGCGTGCATGGGCGGTCTGGCCGTGGGCCAGCGGGAGAACCCGGTCAACCCACCTAGCGTACCGCCCCGGCGACGGCGGGGCGACCGAATTCCCCCGGCGGGCCGCGGCCCCGCTACAATACGGCCGAGAGGAGACTGTTCATGAGCCTCGTCCTGGACCTGCCGCCCGACCTCGAAACCGAACTGGCCGCCGAGGCGGCCCGGCTCGGGCTGCCGCTGTCGGAATACGCCGTGCGGCTGCTCGCCGCCGGGCGGACCGCGGGCCCGAAGCCGACCACCGGTGCGGAACTTCTGGCCTACTGGCAGGGTGCGGGTCTCGTCGGCACGCGGTCCGACATCGCGGACGCGGCGGGCCATGCCCGGACCCTGCGGGCACAGGCCGAATCGAGGGAGCGACCGTAGTCCATGGACCTCGTGGACACCGACGTCCTGATCGATGTCCAGCGCGGTCACCCGCCGGCCGTGGCCTGGTTCGGGGGCCTGACCAACCTACCGGGCGTGCCCGGCTTTGTGGTCATGGAATTGGTTCAGGATGCTCGGAACGCCCGCGAGGTGCGTCAGGCACTCAAACTGGTCGCGCCGCTTCAAGTCGTCTGGCCAACCGAGGCGGATTGCGCCCGCGCACTTTCCGACTTCGCCGCGTACCACCTGTCGCACGGGTTGGGCTTGCTGGACGCGCTCATCGCCGCTTGCGCGGTCGGCCGGTCGGTAACAATCTACACCTTCAACACCAAGCACTACAGCGTCGTGCCGGGGTTGGTCGTGGCCCAGCCGTACACGCGGTGAGCGGCCGGGTTCAAACTGAAACCCGCCACTAGCTCCCCGCCCCGAGCATCTTCTCCGGCCGCACCAGCTGGTCGAACTCCTCGCCGGTCAGGAACCCCAGCGCCACGCACGCCGCCCGCAGCGACGTGCCCTCGGCGTGCGCCTTCTGCGCCACCTTCGCCGCCTTGTCGTACCCGATCCGCGGGTTCAGCGCCGTCACCAGCATCAGCGAGTTCCGCACGTACTGGCCGATCCGCTCCCGGTCCGGCTCCAGCCCGGCCACGCAGTGGTCGTTGAAGCTGCGGCAGGCGTCGGCCATCAGCCGGGTCGAGTGCAGGACGTTGTGGACCATCACCGGCTTGAACA
>DASXAN010000493.1:0-2029 GCA_036406755.1 Gemmataceae bacterium | reverse complement strand
CCACCCACCCTACACGGACACTACTGCCGGTACTGGTTGATCAAGTGCCGGTCGTTCACGCTCAGGTTCTCGAACGCCGCCTCCACCTCACGCGGCGACGGGTGGCTGTCCCGCTCCAGCGCCCAGCCGCGGCGGAACGACTCCGCCGCGTCCGCCCACCGCCCCTGGCGGTATTGGGCCAGGCCGAGGAAGTAGAAGTGGACGGCGTTGGCGTCCGCGGACGCCGCCAACCGCCCGAACTCCCGCTCCGCCCCGGCCGCGTCGTTGGAGCGCAAGGCGTCGTGCCCGGCGAAGGCCGCGGCCGCGGCCTGCTGCGGCGTCCGCACCGGCTCGGTCGGCACGATCGGCGGCCGGCTCGGCGGCGGCGAGGCCGCCGCGGTGGTCGTCGTGCCGGTCTCGCCGGCCGGCCGGGCCAGCGCCCGGTCCAGGGCGGCGAGCAGATCGGTGGTCGAGGTGGCCGACGTGCCGAGCCGCTGGGCGATGGCGGCCACGGCGGCCGCAGATTGCTTCCGCCCCGCCTCCGCCCGGGTCGCCGCGTCCTTCGCCGTCTGCGCGTCCGACCCGGACTTCGCCAGCTGCTCCCGCGCCCGGGCCAGCTCGGTGTCTGCGGCCTTGGCCCGGGCCTCGGCCTTCGCCTGCGCGGCCTGCGCCGCCTTGAGTTTCTCGGCGGAGCCGTTCGCCGTCGCCTGATTAGCCTCGGCCCGCTTGACCTGCTCGGCCAGCGCGTCGGCCCGCTCCCGGGCCTGCTTCGCCTCGGCCGCGGCAGCGTCCGCGGCCGCCAACCGCTTGGACACGTCGGCCAGTGCCGCCGCGTTCAGGCCGGCCCGCTTGAGCTGGCCGTTCAGCTTGTCCAGGTCGGCCCGCGCCGTCTGGGCCTGCTTGGCCGCGGCGGCGTTCTTCTTGGTCAGGTCATCCCGCTGGGCCTGGAACTGGTCGGCCCTCTTCTCCGCGTCCTCCGCGCGACCGCGGAGGGCGATCAGGGCCTGGTCGTTCACCGGCTTGTTCTCGATCGGGCTGCCGATCGACTTGTCGGGGATGGCGCCGGCGTACCACAGCCCGGCACACAGGGCGACGCCGGCCGCCAGCCCGGCCGCCCCGCCGCCGGCCCAGCCGATCAGCCGGCCCCGCCCGGCCGGCACCAGCGGCACCGTCGGCGGCAGGTCCTCCCGGGCCGCCGCCCAGCTGGGCGACGTGGTCGGCTCGGTCAGCCCCAGGTCGAACTCCTCCGACGACGACCGCAGCAGGTCCACGGTGCCGCTGTCCGCTTCGGCGGGCGGTTGCCGGCGGCCCGGCCGGACCGACGACAGCCCGCCGCCGCTGTCCATCCCCAGCGGGTACGGCAGTTCCGCCTCCGCCTCGGACCCGAGGTCCACGGACGACGACTCCGGCCCGCCGGAGATGTCATCGCCCAGCAGCGCCTGCGACGAGTCCCCGATCGACGCGGGGATCGGCGGCGGCCCGGCCACCTCGTCGGTGTTCTGCATCGACTCGCTCGACCCGCCCGCCGCCTGGCCGACCAAGTCCACCTGTGACGACGGCGCCCACAGGTCGCTCGCCATCCCGGATTGGCCCTCCCCGGACGGCGGGTTGTGGCCGAGCACCGACGAGTCGCCCGGCCCGGCCGGCACGACCCGCGGGATCAGGCTGCTGCCCGAGTCGCCCGGGCGGGTGGCGGCCAGCTCCGGCGGCAGCTCGAACGGCCCGGACCCGGACCCGCGCGACCGGCTGGTGGCCGACGCCGGGTCCGCCAGCGGCACGTCGTCGAACGACCCGCCCAGGACACTCTCCGGGTCGGTCTTCGGGTGGAAGTCCTGCTTCGGGGCGGCCGCCGCCTTCGGGGCGGCCTCCGCCGGCAGGGCCGGGTGCTCCTGCGACGGGTCCTTGAGGATGATGTCCGACGGCGGCGGCTCGTCGGCCAGCACCTGCTTGAGCAGGTCCTTGTCCGACGCGGGGTCGATCGGCTCCGGCGCGTCGTGACTGGCAAAGCTGACGTTGTCCGCGTCGGGGTCGGCGGCCGTCTCCTTCACCA
>DASXAN010000492.1:0-1885 GCA_036406755.1 Gemmataceae bacterium | reverse complement strand
CCACCCACCCTACGGGACACGTGTCGGTTGGGGGGAACTCGCCCATGTACATGCAAGTTGACGTGCCGATGGCCCGGCCGCCCGTGGCCAATTGGCTGCTAATTGCCGTCAACACGATCGTGACCCTCGCCCTGTTCGCCGCCGACAGCAAATTCGAGCGGTCGCGAGCCCGGGGTGCCCAGTTCCCGGAAGACCCGGAGGTCGAACGGCAGCTCGACGACCCGCGGGTGCCGGAGGCGCGAAAGCAACAACTGGAAGCGCAGGAGGAGAAGCGGTTCGCCGAGTGGGAGGCCGCAAACGCCGGCCGCGACGAGCCGCCGTCGCACCACTACGCCCTGCGCGCGGACCGTAAGGACTTCCACGTCTGGCAGCTCATCACCTACCAGTTCGTCCACGGTAACTTCTTGCACCTGCTCGGGAACATGCTGTTCCTGTTCTGCTTCGGCAACGCCGTCAACGCCAAGATCGGCCAGGGCCTGTTCCTCGGCCTGTACCTGCTGCTGGGCGCCATCGCCGGGGTCGGCTGGCTGGTGCTGGGCAGCGCGGTCCCGCTGGTCGGCGCCTCCGGTGCGATCATGGGCATCACCGGCCTGTTCCTGGTCCTGTATCCGCTCAACGAGATCGCCGTCTGGACGTTCCGGAGCGTGATCTACACCGGCGACGCCTGGCGGTTCCCGTCGTGGGTGTTCATCGCCTTCTACATGGCCCTGGACCTGTTCGGCACGGTCTTCGACCGGAACACCGGCGGCGGCGGGGTGGCGTACATCTGCCACCTCGTCGGGGCGTTCGCCGGCATCGCCTTCGGCTGCGCCCTGGTGGCGGCGCGGTGGGTGACCTCCGACCGCGGCGAGCAGAACCTGCTGGAGGCGATGGGGATGATCGAGGAGCCGAAGCCCCGCCGCCGGAAGCGGCGGCGGCCGAAGCCGCCGCCGCCGCCCAACCCCGTCCCCGACCTGTAAGGATCGACGCCGATGCCGACCGTCACCGCCGTCGCCGCCGACCTGGACGCCTTCGCGCCCCCTGCTCTGGCAGCCGAGTGGGACAACGTCGGCCTGCTCCTCGGCGACCCGGCCGCCGCGGTGAGCCGCGTCCTCACCTGCCTGACGCTGACGCCGGAGGTCGCGGCCGAGGCGGTCGAGGGCGGGTTTCCACTGATCGTCACGCACCACCCGATCCTGTTCCGCGGGGCCAAGCGGCTCACCACCGCCACGGCCGAGGGGCGGACGGTGCTGGCGTTGGCCCGGGCCGGCGTCGCGGTCTACAGCCCGCACACGGCGTTCGACAACACCCGCGGCGGGATCAACGACCTGCTCGCCGGCCGGCTCGGGCTGGCCGACGTTGCCCCGCTGCGGCACCGGGACGGGCCGCGGCAGTGCAAGGTGGTCGTGTTCGTGCCGGACGCGGACCTGGGCAAGGTGTCGGACGCGATGTTCGCGGCCGGGGCGGGTGCGATCGGCGAATACCGGGAGTGCAGCTTTCGGTTGGCCGGCACCGGCACGTTCTTCGGCGGCGACGCGGCCAACCCGACCGTCGGCCAGAAGGGCCGGCGGGAGGAAGTGGCCGAGTGGCGGCTGGAGGTCGTCTGCCCGGAGTCGGCGGCGGCAGGCACCGTCGCGGCGATGCGGAAGGCGCACTCGTACGAGGAGCCGGCGTTTGACGTCTACCCGCTGCGGCCGGGCCGGTCCTCGGTCGGAGAAGGTCGGGTCGGCCGGTTGCCGGCGGCGGTGCCGCTGGCGGAGCTGGCGGGGCGGGTGCGGACGGCCCTGGCGTGCGGACCGGTGCAGGTCGTCGGCGCAGGCAGGCGGCCGGTCCAGTGTCTGGCCATCGCCTGCGGGGCGGCGGGCGAGTTCCTGGATGATGCGGTTCGCGCCGGAGCCGACGGTTT
>DASXAN010000491.1:0-6400 GCA_036406755.1 Gemmataceae bacterium | reverse complement strand
GACAGTACACGCCGCCACATCGCCTCCGCCGCCTGGCGGCCGAGTGTCTGCGGCCGCACCGGGCCGCGCTGGCCCTCGCCCTCGCCGGCATGCTCCTCCAGTCGGCTCTGCTCCTGCCGGTGCCACTGCTCCAGGGTTGGGTCCTCGACCGACTGACGGCCGGCGACGCCGCCGACTTGACGCCGGCCATCGCCATCGCCTTCGCCACGTCGGCCGGGTGCTACGTGGCGCGGGCGATCGTCGGCTGGGCGGTCGCGTCGGCCATGCACCGCGTCAGCCTCGAAGTCGTCCGCGACCTGACCGACCGGTTGCACCGCAAGCTCCAGCGGCAGCCGCCGGCCTACTTCGACCGCCACCCGACAGGCGACCTGCTCGCCCGCCTGACTGGGGACGTCGGGTCACTCCTGGTATTCCTCAACGGCGGGGCGGTGCAGCTGGCCTGCGACCTGGTCTTGGCGGCCGGGGCGGCCGGCGTGCTGGTCTGGGTGCAGTGGCGGCTGGCCCTGGCCGCGGCCGTGGTCGTGCCGTTACTGGCAGTGGGGCACGCCCGGTTCGCGACGGTCGCACGCCGGCTGGCCCGGGCCGCCGCCGAGCGGGCGGCCGACCTGTACGGCTTCCTGAGCGAGCGGCTGTCGGCCGTGCGGGTGGTGCGGGCGTTCGCCCGCGAGCCGGCCGACCTGGCCGAGCTGGACGGTCGCCTCGACGGCCACCGGGCCGCCGCCCTGGCCGTCGTCCGCGCCGGCGGCTGGCAGTCGGCGTGCGCCGCCCTGGCCGGCGGCGTCGGCACGGTCCTGGTCGTGACCTACGGGGCGGCCCTGGTCCACGCCGGCCGGCTGACGGTCGGCGATATGCTGGCGTTCGTCGCGCTCCTGGCCCAGCTGTACCAGCCGGCCGTCCGCCTGGCCGGGGCGACCGGGCTGCTGGCCGGGACGGCGGCCGCGGCCGAACGCATCCTCGACGTGCTCGATGCGCCGGAGCCGGCGCAGGGCGGGGCACGGCTCATCGGCCGCCCGCGCGGCCGTCTAGAGTTCCGGGCCGTCACCTTCGCCTACCGTCCCGGCGGCCCGCGGGTGCTGGACGGCGCGACGCTGACGGTCGAGCCGGGCGAGGCGGTGGGCGTGGTCGGGCCGAGCGGGGCAGGCAAGAGCACGCTGCTGGCCCTGGCCGGGCGGTTCTGCCCGCCGTCGCGCGGGTCGGTGCGGCTCGACGGCCGGGACGTGCGGGGGCTCGACCCGGCGAGCCTGCGGCGGGCCGTGGCGCTGGTGCCGCAGCAGGCGGTGCTGTTCGCCGGCACGATCCGGTCGAACCTGACCTACGCCGCCCCGGACGCCGCGGACGCCGACTTGTGGCGAGTGCTGGAGGCAGTGGACCTGGCCCGGCTGGTCGGCCGATTGCCGCGGGGGTTGGCGACGCCGGTGGGCGAGCGAGGGTTCACGCTCTCCGGCGGGCAGCGGCAGCGGCTGGCGCTGGGCCGGGCACTCCTGACCGACCCGGCGGTGCTGCTGCTGGACGACTGCACCAGCGCCCTGGACGCGGCGACGGCGGCCCGGGTCCACGCCGCGGTAGAGGACCTGCTCCCGGGCCGGACACGGCTGGTCGTGTCGCACGCGGTGGCGACGCTGGGCCGGTGCAACCGCATCGTGGGGCTGGCCGGTGGGCGGGTCGTGCCGGCCGAAAGTTCGTCCGTCCCCGTTCTGCGGTGAGCCTGCATCATTTCCCGACGGCGGCCACTTCAATTCAGGACGCCGCCAAGCCGGCGCGAGAAGTCTGTCACGACCGTCAAGATTTCGGTCGAACTCCGGGAGGCGGGAGTTTAACCTAGAACGATCCGGGCCGGGCACCCACATCCTCCCCGGCCCCGGAGCCGCCCGCCGCGTCGCGCCCCAGGAGAGCGAGTCATGCGCCACGGACGAATCTGGCCGGCCCTGGTCCTGTCGGTCGTGTCGGGGTGGGTGGCGGCCCAGGCACCGCAGCGGCCGGCGGCCGAGGAGCCGTCGCCGGAGGAGGTGCGGGAGAAGGCCGTTGCCGAGCGGTTCCGCAAGGTGCTCGAAACCAACCCCCGCCGTGGCACGGCCCTCGACCGTCTCTACGGCTACCACGTCGAGCGCGGCACCCTCGACCGGCTCGTCGGCGAGTACGTCCAACGGACCAAGGCCGACCCCAAGGACGGCGTGGCGTGGATGATCGTCGGCCTGTTGGAGAGCCAGCGGGGCCGGGACGCGGCCGCCGTCGCCGCGTTCAAGGAAGCCGAAGCCCATCTGCCGACGAACGCCCTGCCGGCGTACTACCTCGGCCAGTCGCTGGTGCTAGTTGGTCAGCCGGACGCGGCCGCCGAGGCGTTCGAGCGGGCCATCGCCCGCAAGCCGAACCGGGCCGACCTCCTCGACGCCTTCCAGGCCCTCGGCCGCGTCTACCAGCGGGCCCAGAAGACCGAGCAGGCGCTCGGCGTCTGGGGCCGGCTGGAGGCACTGTTCCCGGACGACGCCCGGGTGCAGGAGCAGATCGCCACCACGCTGGTCGAGGAGGGGCAGTTCGCCCAGGCCCTGCCGCGGCTGGAGAAACTGGCCAAGCAGACGCAGGACAAATACCGCCAGTCGTCGCTGCGGATGGACGCGGCCGAGATGAAGGTGAAGCTCAAGCGGACCACCGAGGCGCTCGCGGACTTTGAATCGCTGCTCGGCGAGTTGAACCCGGACAGCTGGCTCTACCGCGACGTTCGCCGGCGGGTCGACGACGTGTTCCTCCGCGGCGACGACCTCGCCGGCCTGGCCGCCTACTACGAGCGGTGGCTGGCGAAAAACCCGTCCGACGTGGACGCCGTTGCCCGGCTGGCGCGGACGCTCTCCACCCAGGGCCGGGCGCCGGAGGCCCGCAAGTGGCTGGAGAAGGGCATCGCCGTCGCCCCGAGCCACCGCGGACTGCGGCAGGCCCTCATCGAGCAGCTCGTCGCCGAACAGAACTTCGCCGCCGCCGCCCAGCAGTACGAGGCCCTCGACAAGACCGACCCGAACAACCCGGACACGTTGCGGGAGTGGGGCAAGCTGATCGCCCGTGACACCGCCCGACCGGAGGCGGACCGCAAGGCCGCGGCCGCGGCCGTGTGGAAGCGGATGCTGGATAAGCGGCCGAAGGACCCGGTGACCGCGTCGCAGGTCGCCGACCTGATGCGGGCCGCCGGCCTGACCGACGACGCCATCGCACTCTACAAGAAGGCGATCGAACTGGCCCCGGCCGCCGCCCAGTACCGCGAATACCTGGGGGAGTATTACCACAGCCTGAAGCGGCCCGAGGACGCCCTGGCCACCTGGCGGCCAATCGCCGCCGGGGCAAACCGCACGGCCAAGAACCTCGCCCGGCTGGCTGAGGTGCTGTCCGCCTTCGGCTACAAGAAGGAGGCGATCGCCGCTCTGGCCGACGCCCTGACGCTGGAGAAGGACGACTTCAACCTGCTGCTGACGTACGCCGACCTGCTGCACCAGGACGGCCAGCACGACCTGGCCCTCGCGCACATTGACCAGGCCGGCAAGCTCACCAGCAACTCGGAGGAGGCGGAGCAGGTGCTGGCCGCCCAGATCAAGGTGTTCCAGGCGACGGACAAACTCGGCGAGAAGATCGACGAACTGCAAAAAGACCTCACCGCCGGCCGGGAGGCGACCGCCGACCGCTGGCTGCGGCTGGCCCGGTACTACGAGGCCAATCGGCAGGCCGACGAGGCGACCGAGGCCATCGTCAAGGCGGGGGAGAAGGACCCGAAGTCGATCCCGGTGCAGGTGGCCGCGGCCCGCATCTACGAGTCCGGCGGCAACCTGCTGGCGGCCGCCGACGCCAACCGCAAGCTCGCCGCGCTGGACCGCCGGTTCCGCACCGAGTACCTGACGGCCGTCGCCCGGCTGGAGCAGCGGCTCGGCCGGCGGGCCGAGGCGATGCAGGCCGGCCGCGACCTGCTCGCCGCCTCGCCCGGCAACCCGGACGTGTACAAGTTCTTCGCCGACCTCTGCTTCCAACTCGGCGACCAGGACGAGGGGCTGGAGGCGCTCCGCCGGTCGGTCCGGGCCAACCCGTCCGACCCGCAGGGTCTGGTCACGCTGGCCAACGCCCTCGCCGAGCGGCTGCGGCAGGGTGAGGCGATCGAACTGCTATGGCGTGCGTTCGAGAAGACGGCCGAGCTGGAGGGCAAGCTCGGCATCATCGACCGCATCACGCAGCTGTACCTGGAGAACAACCAGTTCGACCGACTCCTGGAGCGGCTGGAGCGGGAGCGGCGGGAGTCCGACAAGGTCCGCGAGATGACCATGTGCGTCGCCCAGGCGTACACGACGGCCGGCGACCTGGGCACGGCCCGCACGCAGCTCGAACGGCTGCTCACCGAGAACACCCGCGACACCCACCTGCTCGGCCAGCTCGTCGGGCTGTGCGAGCAGGAGGGGGACGTGGCCGCGGCCGTCAAGTACCAGCGGCAGCTCGTGGCCGCCGCCCCGGCCGGGTACGACCACCGGCTGAAGCTGGCCCAGCTGCTCACCCGCACCGGCGACGCGGACGAGGCCGCCGACATCTGGGTGAACCTGGTGGCCAACGACACCGAGCCGCACCGCAACCTGTCGGCGATCGACCAACTCCTGACCGTGAACAAGCAAGACGCCGCGCTGGCGATCCTGTCCCGGCTGCTGGCCCGCAAGCCGGGCAACTGGGAACTGCTCTACCGCGAGGGGGCGGCCCTGGAGGCGAAGGGGCGGAAGGACGAGGCGGCCGCCCGGTTCCAGGCTCTCCTGGCGCAAAAGCTGTCCGACGATGAGCTGGGCGAGATCACCAAGCACCAGATCGCCCAGGCCAAGAAGAAGGCGAAGTCGGTCGGCGGGAATCAGCCGAGCGTCTCGAACCCGTACTTCCGGCCCGACGAGTACGACAACCCGCCGCTCGTCCGGCGGCGGTCGAACGCGTACCGGCTGCGGACCGCCCTGGGCATGGACGAGCGGTACTACTCCGGCGGCAACGTACAGCCGTTCTACGCCCCGGGTGACTACGGCGAAGCCCGCATGGCCACGATCGGCTGGCTCTACGAGGCGGCCCGTGCCAAGGACGCCGGGGACGAGTTCGCGGCGAACTTGAAGAAGGCGAGCGGGGTCGCGTCAGCGCCCCGAGGCACCGACCCACGGCCGCTGTGGGACTGGTACTACCTCCAGACGCTTCGGAACGAGCAGCGGGGCACCGTCCCGACCGCCCTGGCGCTGTCGAAGGGCACCGACCCGGCCGGGCTGCTGGCGTACCTGACCGCCCTGTCCGGCCGCGACTCCCCGGCCGGCGGCCGCCCCGTCCGCCGGTCCGGGGGCGAGGCCAAGGACACGACCCCGCCGTTGCCGGCCGACCAACTCGCCCACGCCTTGGCCTGCTACCGCAAGCTCCGCCAGACCAAGCCGGACTGGGTCACCAGCGACGTCACCCAGGCCGTGATGACCGAGCTGAAGCGGGCCAAGAAGCCGGCCGAGGAGGCGGCCGTGTACCAGGAGCTGGTCCGCGAGGCGAACACCGTCGCCAAGGTGCGGGCGGCCCTGGCGGTCGCGGCCGGCCGCAACGACCCGGACACCTGTTTCGACCTGTTCGCCCGCCTAGAGCGGCTCCAGCCGCCCGCCAAGTCGGCCTCGTCCCTCAGCCAGCTCCCGACCCGGCAGGTGGCGACGACCCTGCTCACCGTGATGGGCAAGCGGGCCGGCGAGAAGAAGTTCGCCGACGCCCGCCGCGTGCTGGACGTCTACCTGGCGTCCGTCCGCCGGCAGAACCTGGCCGCCCCGCGGGCCTCCTCCACCCGCCGCCGCACTCGCACCGGCACCGGCATAAGTGTGCAGCTCTACTCCGCCAACCAGTACTACCGTCCCGTCCAAATCTCCTACCCCGCGGCCAACGACTACTACGACGAGGGCGCCATCACCCTGCTCTACAACGCCTTCGACCTGCACAAGAAGGCGGACCTCCTGTCCGACCTGTTCGACCACGTCCGCCGGCAGATCGACGCGGCCCAGGGGGCGGAGCGGCTGTACCTGCGGCTGGCGCTGGGCTACCTGCACTGGTGGGCGGAGGAAAAGGACGAGGCGCTGGCCGAGCTGACCCGGGCCGTCGAGGCCGCCCCCGGCGACCACAACCTGCTGCTGGAAGTCGCCGCCCTGCGGGAGCAGAACGGCGAACACGACGCCGCCCTCGCCCTGCTCGACTCGATCACCCCGCTGGACACGCAGATGATGCAGCGGCGGGAGGAGGCGGCGCTGCGGCTGGCCGAGCGGACCGGCAACCTGGACCGCGCCCGCCAGGCGGCCGACCGCCTGTTCGGCCTGCGGCTGGACGCGGACAAGCAGGTGGAGCTGGCCGGCCAGATGCACCGCCTCGGCCTGCACGACGCCGCCGAGACGGT
>DASXAN010000490.1:0-1827 GCA_036406755.1 Gemmataceae bacterium | reverse complement strand
CCTCCCGGCCCGCGGCCCGCCACGGCCAACCGAAAAGCGTACTAAGCCCTCACGGCCGGTCCCAGAGCAAGCGGTCGAGGTTTCGCTGCGATTCGAGTTGCGCGGCGAGCAGCCGGTTGATCTGGTCCAGCTCGTGCGTGGCGTCGACCGCCGTCTGGAGGCGGCGGATCAGGTCGTCCACCTGCTTGCCGGCCGCGGCGGCGGCCTTGCGGGTCTGGCCGGCGTCGTCGCCGTCGAGCCGCCGGGACAACTCCGCCACCGCGTCGGCCGTCCGCGTGAAGTCCCGGCGGAGCACTTCGTCCAGCGGGCCGCACACCGTCTTCTCGACCCGCTCGATCATCTCGGCCCGGACCCGGTTGGCCTTCAGCTCCGTGACGACATCCCGGAACCCGGCGTGAATGTCCCGGACGGTCTCCGCCGCCCGCTCGACCGCCGCCGCGGCGTCGTCGGCCCGCGTCACGAGGTCCGGGAACTGGTCCGGCTTTGCCGCCGCCAGCCGGTCGTTCAACCTCCGAAGCTCCGCCTGGGCCCGCCGCAACGAGTCGGCCCCCCGGGACTCGAGGGTCAGTCGCATCCAATCCTCCGCCCTGGCGACTTCGGCGAGGAGTTCCAGCTCCGAGACGACCACGAACGTGACCGGCTCGCAGTTGCGAGTGTGCGGGCCGGTCTCGACGTCGTTGTCGGTGGCCTCCAGCCGGACCTGCAGGCGGTACCGGGACGGCGGCGCGTTCGCGTCGGTCTCTCGGAACAGGTGCGGCAGCTTGCCCAGGTCGAGGGCCGACGCGGCGTCGTCCGCCGTGATGCGGAAGTCCCGAATCGGCAGGCCCGTCCCGTCCCGCTGCCGCAGCAGCTGCGCGAAGCCGCCGACCGGCACGGTCTGCTCCCGCTCCGGGCCGACCGCCTTGCCGGCCGCGTCCAGCCGGGTGGCCGTGAGGACGTACGCCAGGCGGTCCAGGCCGTGGTCGTCGCGGGCCGTGGCGGTGAACGGGATCAGGGCCGACGGCGTGACCAGGTATCCTTGCGGCAAATTGCGGACGACCGCGACGGCGGCATCGACCGCGGGAACTTGGTCGGCGGCGGCCCGGACGGTGACCGGCCGCCGGCCGGTCGTGCCGTCGGCGGCGGTGAACTCCAGCACGAACGGGACGGTGCCGCGGACGTTCGGCAGCCGCACCCGGACCAGCCCCGCCTTCGTGCCGCGGTCCGCCGTCACCTCGGCCTTGACCCCGGCGGGCAGGACGCGGGCGGCCGTCAGCGGCCGGTCGGTCAGGGCGATCAGGACTACCTCGGCGCCGGCCGTCGTGTCGATGACGGTGCGGTCGCCGTCCAGGGAGGCGGCGCCCCGCACCCGTTGCTTGTGGCCGCGCAGGTCGGCCGGCCGGCCGCCGGGGGGCGGCAGGTAAAACTGGTAGGCGGGCCGGGACTCCTCGCGGATGATGGCGAGGAGGCGGGGCGGCTCCGCCGCCGGCGGCGGATCGGCGCGGCCGTCCCCCGCAAACACGGCGATGACGGCCGCGGCCGGCAGCCAGGCGAATGCGCGACGCCTCATGACAGGCCCTCCCCGAATCGGCGGACGCCGAGCCACACGTCAGATCCCCGCCCCGCGGTCGTCCTCGGCGGTCGGCTCCGGGGGCGACCCGGCGAGCCACCCGCCCACGACAACACCCGCCCGCCGCCTCAGCCAGTGAATCAGTGTCACGATCATGGGACTCTCCGCCGCTGAATGGGTTCGTGTTTCGGGCAGCGAACATTACGGCCGCCGGGGACGAAACCTAACGGTGCCTTCCGGGTTTCCCGCCCGGCGGATCGGGTTGGAGTCCCGGGGGT
>DASXAN010000489.1:0-9799 GCA_036406755.1 Gemmataceae bacterium | reverse complement strand
CCGCTGCGGCAGTTCGGGAGGCGTTTCGGGACGTCCCAGTCACTCACCACGCGCCTGTCGGGGACACCCGGGCACCGCTTGCGGGCCGACCCGTCGCCTGGTCGGGGCCGACCGTCGCGACCGTCGTCAGACCACCGTCGGAGGGGCACACGATGACCGCGCGCCGTACGCTGTTGAGGGTCGAGGAACTGGGCGGCCGGGTGCTGCCGAGCGCCACCGCGGCGGCCGCCCCGCCGGTGGCAGCGGCCGCCGCCGTCTCGACCCCGGCCCAGGTCACGACCGGCTCCGCCTGGGCCGGCGAGGGCCGGTATGCCGTCACCACCAACCGGACCACGGCGGCGAAGACCTACACGCTGGAGGCGTCCGCCGGGCTCGGCAGCAACGGGTTTTTCACCGTCTCCGGGTCGGTCACGACCGTCGGGAACAAGGCGGGCAGGGCGACGGGGCGGGTCGTGCTCAGTAGCCCGCGAGGGACCCTGACCCTGGACGTGACCGGGTCGGCCCAGGCGGCCAACGCGGCCCTGCCGGCGGCGGTGACCTACACCGTGGTGAGCGGGACCGGCGTCTTTAGCCGCTACGCCGGCCAGGGGACGCTCAAGCTCGCGGCGGTGCCGTTCCCCGGGTACACCGACCGTGGCCACGTCACGGTCAGCGCCACGGCGCCCGTCGCCCCGCGGCCGACGGCCCAGTCGCCGCCGCCCGTCCCGACGACGACCGGGCCGTCGTGGACCGGCCAGGGGCGGTACACGCTGGCGACGAACCGGACGACGGGCGCGAGGACGTTCACGCTGGAAGGGTCGGCCTACTTCGGCAACTCGGGCTACTTCGCCATGACCGGGACGGTCACGACTGTGGGCAACGTCGCCTCGGGCCAGGCGACGGGCCGAATCACGCTGACCGACCCGCGGGGGACGCTCGTCCTGGCCCTGACCGGGCCGACGCAGACCCGCAACGCCTGGCTACCGGGGACGTTCACCTACCGGGTGGTCAGCGGCACGGGGTTTTTCGCCCACTACGCCGGGCAGGGGACGTTTCAGATCTCCGCCCCGCTGTTCCCGGGGGTGCCGGACCGGGGTCACTTCGACGTTGCCGTCCGGCCCACGGGGAAGTAGGGGCAGTGCGCCCGCCTCCCCTGCCGCCCCGCCCGCCGGTCGCGGTCGTCAGCCAGTTCGAGCACGTACCGCTGGCTGTCGACGGCCGAAAGGGTCCGCTCGGTCCGCGTCGCCGCCGCCGGGGTCAGCCGAGCGATCAGCCGATCCTTGGCCGCCGTCCATGGCCGGCCTGGCGGCCGGGCTGACTCACCCCGCTCGCCCGCCGCAACCTCCGCTGCCGCAAGTACACGGCCACGACCGGCCGGGCCGGGCCGCCACCTCGGCCGGACTGAGGCGGTCGAGCAGGGCGTCCTCCCCCTCCGTCCACGGCCGACCGCTGCCGCCCCGCCGCTCCCGCCTCCGGGCCTTCTGGGCGGCGCTCATCCGCGCCCGCGTTTCCGCTGACGGCACCCAGCCGGTCCGGTCGAAGTGCTTCTTCAAGTAGTCCGGCAGGGGCTTACCCCGCTGAGCCGATCCCTTCCGGGCGTTGGCCTCCGGGGTGTTCGCCGCCCGGACGGCCCGGGCGTGGACCTCGGCGGTGGTGATCTCCTCGTAGTTGAGCTGGTGCAGGCGGCGGGTGCCGGCGGTCGCGCGCGGGACGCCGAGGCCGCGGCGGTAGAGGCAGACGGTGTGGGCGGACAGGCCCCACCAGTGGGCGACGGCCTGGGCGGCGTCGGCGCGGAGGGCGCGGGCAAGCCCGGCGGCCACGACCGGGGCCTTCGCCCGGCCCCGCTTGCCGACCGGCCACGGGATGCGGCCGGCCGTCATGCCGACGACGGTGACCTCGCCGCGGACCTCATCCATGACCACCCGGCCGTATCGCCACCGTGGGGCGCGGCGGGGGCCGAACAGCAGCCGGTAGCGGTCGGCGTCCGTCATCGCCTTCCCTCGCTGCCCGTCCGGCACAAGAGGCCGGGGCGGGGCCGCCACCGGTCAGTCGCGGGGCGGCTGGTGCGGCCGCGCCTGGACGAACACGATGATGACCAGGGCGTAGGCGACCAGCGTCGTGACCAGCCCGACCAGGGACCACCGCAGCCGGGCGACGACCCGGAAGAACGCCGGCTCGCCCGACCCGCCGTCGGGCGGGACGAACATGACCGTGACCACCGGCACCAGCACTAGCAGCAACGTCGTGAACGCCACCCAGAAGGCGGCCCGCTCGGGCGTCCCAGTCAGGTCGATCAACACGTTCCGCAGCGGCCGGCGGACGAACGCGGCGACGCCGGCGGCGGCGGCCAGCGTCAGGGCCTCGGCGGTCAGGAAGATGCCGACGTCGCCCATCCGGTTGCCCCCCGCCGATTCTCTCCCACCGCCCGGCGCGGGCGGCGGGCGTTCCGATTCCGGTCGGCGGGCGGCCGCCACTCATGACGGCCACGCCGCGTTGCCGCGACGCCCAGGGATCGACCCGGACCCGCCGCCGAATCCCCGTCAATCCCCCCGCCTTTTTGTCTCCAGGTACTGCTCGGGCTTGGCCAAGCCCCTCGGCGGGCGGCCGCGGCGGGGCGTCGGGGCCGAACCGCACGCGAGTCGGGTCGGCGGTCATGGGCGGGGCATCCCGACGGCGGCCGCCTCAGTGCGGCCCTGCCACGAGCGTAGCCAAGGCGGGCGGCGGACGCCAGCGGGGAGGGCCTGCCGGCGAGCGGATCATCAGGGCCGCAGCTGATGACCGTAGCGGTCGGATCGGTCCCAGACGCTTGAACGGCCCGGCCAGGCGGGATACAGTCGGTGGCGACTCGTCTCCCTCCACGCCCCGGGGGCCGGCCATGCCCAAACTCGTCTGCCCGAACTGCCACGCCAAGGTTCGCGTCGAGCCGCACCAACTCGGCAAGGTTCTCCGCTGCTCGAAGTGCGGGAGCCGGTTCCTCGCCGACCCGGGCTTACCGCCGGACGCCTTCGTGCAGAACTACAGCGGGGAGGCGCCGCCGGTACAGATCCCGCCGGCCGACGGTGCCGGGATCGCGGAGCCACCCGCTGCCCCGGCCCTACCGTCGTTCGGCCACCGCTCCTTCGATGATGTTGAAGCCGGGCAACCGGCGAGCTACGCCGGCGGGTGGGTGCTGTTCGCCGTGTGGGTGCTGCTGGAGTTCGCCGCTGGGTTCATGTACGGCTTCGCCGGCACCTACACCGAATACTCGTACCTGGCCGACAGGTACTACTAGCCGCTGTGGGCAAGCCGCGCCTACGTCACGACGTTCCTCTGCCTCATCCTCGGGTGCCTGGTCCTGCTGCCCGTCGGGCTGTTCTACATCGCCCGGGCCGGCCGCCGCACCCACGACAGCGCCGCCGGCTGGCTGATCCTGACCGTCCTGACCCACTCGATCGGGTTGGCGCTCTTCCTGTTCAGCCGGCCACGCGAGGGCAACCGCGGCGGCTGAGGTCGGCCGACACCGTCTCGCCTCACCCGCCGGATTGCCCCAGGTCTTTCAACATCGCATGAACGCTGCGCCGCACGCCGTCCAGGTAGGCGGCGTCCCGCTTCTCCGCCTCGACCTCGGCGTTGAACGCCTTCACGTCGATGAGGGCGTCGATGGCCTCGTGCAGGATGGCCTGGAGCCGGTCCGGCGGTACGGACTCCAGCTCGAACACGTCGTCCCCGTGCTCGGCCACGAAGCCCTTGTAGCGGGAGCTGGTGTGCTTTGCCTTCAGGATCGGCGGCAGGACCATATCGCGCACCTGCTGGCCCGTCAGCGCGACCTTGACCGGCTCAACCTCCCAGACGCCGAAATCGTCCCGCATGGACCGGGCGAAGCTGTGGGCGATGTCCTCCCCTTCCGGGTCGAAGTCGGACAGCACCAGTAGAATCAGCCGGTTCTTGCCGCTCTTTCGGAACCGTTCGGCCATGTCCCGCCGTGGGGGGAGGGAGCAGTACCCGCGGCCGATGGTGAGCGGGATGCAGTAGTTCATCACCACCGGGCGGACGACGGACTCGATCGTGTTCTTCTCGCCGATCACCTCGATGTGGTTCGGCTGCGACTGCATCAGGTCGCGGTAATAGCCCTTGAGGAAGTCCCCGACCTCACCGCGGATGTACGCCCCCGGCTCCCGGTGGGCGGTCCAAGCCACGACCGGCCGCGTCGGGTCGTGAATCGCCTCCCAGGGGATCAGTCCGACGAGCCGGGCCCGGCTGAGCAGGTCGATGAGGGCTTTGTAGCTACGTTCGTTGTTCGTGTACCGGGAGTCGGGTTTGCTGGCGTGGATTAGGGGCGGGTTGTTCAACAGGGCATAGTGAATCTGGCGGTCACTCAGCGGCCAGTAATCGGCACGGTCGTTCAATACCGCCCTGACAGCCTCCCAAAGCGGCCATTTCGCTTTTGTGATTCTGGCCCGCCGCTTTTCGCCGACGATCTCGATCGTGTCCACGTCCACCCGGGACCGCTGCCGCCGGTGTTCGACCAGCAACCGGTGCGACTCCTCCGGGTCGGCAGCGACAACCTCTTCCCGGAGGCGCTCGTCGGCCCCCTTCACCCGCTGGCGGTTGTACTCCACGAGCAGCGGCAGGAACCCCGGGTCCGTGGACCGGATATTCTCCCGGCGGCAAGGCGCCCGCTCCAGGCCGGCCAGCCGGCAGGCGGTGTGCCGGCGGTGGCCGGAGAGGATGACGTCGTCCAGGGTGACGACGATCGGCTCCCGAAGGCCATGCCGCGCGACGCTGTCGGCCAGCGCCCGCACCTCCGGGTCGTCCGGGTCGACCGGGCGGTAGACCTGTTCGTTGACTCTGGCGGGGGTCAGGTCGGACAGGGGGATGATGAGGATTCGACCATGATCCAATTCCGGCCGGGCCATCCTCGTCGCCATGTTGTTCGTCCCCGCAGTTCACGCAGCAAGACACCCGCCCGGCCGGCGTTACTGACAGGCAAGAAGTGACCGGGCTGGGCGGGCTGTTTGCTTGGGATCACGAACGCCTGCCGGCGTTGGGACAAGATGCTAACAATCTGCCGTGCGAACTCAAGACTTCTTGCGCTCACTCCCGCTTGCGGTCCGGATTCCGCCGCACCTTCCGCTTGGCCGGCCGCTTCGCAGGCTGCTCCGACGCGGCCCCGTGGCCGGCCCCGCCCCCGCGCCTCGCTTGCCCCGGCCGACGGGTCGGCGAACATCTCGTTCGCCTCGACCCCCAGCGCACGCATAGTGGCGGCGGACGTTGGTTGCTGGCCGATCATGTCCCTGAGCAAGTTCCATAATTGGCACGCGCCCCTGAGTTGCGGAGCGTGCCGATTCTCCAAAGCAACTCGACCGAAAAGACTGGAGAGTATCCATGCCGCTGGTGACTGTAAAACTGATCGAAGGCGTTTTCACCCCGACGCAAAAGCAGGAGATGATCCACAAGCTCACAGACACGATGGTGTCTATTGAAGGCGAGAACCTGCGTCCGGCGACGGTGGTGGTGGTCCAAGAGGTCAAGAGCGGCGATTGGGGGATCGGTGGCAAACCCCTGACGGTGGACGACGTAAAGGCGATCGCAGCCGGAAAATCCAGCGGCTGACGGGTGGCCCTGCACTGCGGCTGTCGGGGCCGCATAGGATGCCCCGCCAGCCGCAAAGAACGCGTCGGGCCAGTAAGAACGTCCGCGAGGTCAAGCATGAGGGTTGCCATCAACGGGACTGGTATCGCCGGCCCGACGCTGGGCTACTGGCTACAGAAGGCCGGCCATCAGGTGCTCCTGATCGAGAAGGCACCCCGGCTCCGCGCCGGGGGGTACGTGATCGATTTCTGGGGGGTGGGCTACGACATCGCCGAGAAGATGGGCCTGATCCCCCGAGTCCGCGAGCTGGGCTACCAGGTGAGGGAAGTGCGGTTCGTGGACCGGCACGGCCGTAAGCGGGGCGGGTTCTCGACCGACGTATTCCGGCGCATGACCCACGACCGCTTCACCAGCCTGCGGCGGTCCGACCTGGCGGCCACGATCTACGGCGCGCTGGACGGGAAAGTCGAGACGATCTTCGGCGACTCGGTGGCGAGCATCGCAGACGAGGGGCACTGCGTGTGGGTCGGTTTCGACCACGCCGCCCCGCGCGAGTTTGACTTGGTCATCGGCGCCGACGGGCTGCACTCGCGCGTCCGCCGGCTCGCCTTCGGGGCCGAAGCGGCATTCGAGGTCTCGCTCGGCTACCACGTCGCCGCGTTCGAGGTCGGGGGCTACCGACCGCGCGACGAACTCGTCTACGTCAGCCACGGGGTTCCGGGGCGGCAGGTCTCGCGGTTCACCCTCCGCGACGACAGGACGTTGTTCTTATTCGTCTTCCGCGACGAGTACCTGACCGCCGGGGAACCCGCGACTGAGCCCGAGCGCAAGGCGGCGCTGGCGGGCGTGTTTGCCGACGTCGGCTGGGAGTGCCCGCGGATTCTCGCGGCGATGGGGGACGCCGGCGACGTCTATTTCGACCGGGTCAGCCAGATCCGAATGGACTGCTGGGCGAGCGGCCATACGGCACTGATCGGCGATGCCGCCGCCTGCGTCTCCCTCATGGCCGGTGAAGGCACGGGGCTGGCGATGGCCGAGGCGTATGTGCTGGCGGGCGAACTCCGCGATTGCGGCGTCGATCTCGGCCCGGCCCTCGCGCGCTACCAGGAGCGCATGATGCCCTTTCTGAAGCACAAGCAGGGGACGGCGGCGAAATTCGCCGCCTCGTTCGCCCCGAAGAGTGCCTTCGGCATTTCGTTCCGCAACTGGGTCACCCGGCTGTTCCGACTGCCATTCCTACCGGAACTCCTCCTCGGCCGCGACCTGCGCGACGACATTGAACTCCCCGACTACAGGTTCTAGGGGCTGCTACTCTATTGCCGGTATGTAGGTCAATGGTGCTGCGCGCTGGTACTGGTCAAGCAACGAAGAAGGTTGCCCAAGCAGCCCGCGTCAACAACTACATGTTACCGTACCGAGAGGTCGTGGCGTGCATGTAGCCCGGAAACCGTGGCCATCCTTGTCGCTAGGTCTTGCGCGCTTCGGTCCGAAACCCCGACGCGCTCACCGGGGGTGGTGGCGGTGCACCGCGGCGGCCACCCGCCCGGCCGGGCTGAACAATAGTCACCAGCGCGCGGACGGCGGCGAACGTCGCGGCCGCCGGACCGCCGACCTGTAGGAACTCGCGGGCCAGCGTTTTTTTTAGACGGTGTCGAATCGACACCGCCTACGGCGCTTGGCTGTGGGCGGCGAAAATAGTCACAGCCTCGGTGGATCACCCCGTTGACCCTCCCGCCGCGACGTTTGCCGGCTCACCGACACTGGCGATGTCCTCTAAGAACCCCCGCACCGCTGACGGCTCCAGCACATGCCGCCCCGGATAGCGGCCACGGAACTCCTCGTCGCTGACGCCAGTCTCGACGGCCGTCAAAAGATCCCGGAACTCACGCTCCAACTCGGCCGGGTCGGGTCCGACCGGGGCGACGAACGCGGGTGAGGGCCGGCTTCGGCTCTCCAACTGCGACAGTCTTCGGTTGATGCCTCGCATGGATGTCCCTCACGCCGCTGGTGCGTCGAACGTCCGGTCCGCGATGCCCGGGTGCCGGATCGACGCCCGGGCGAGCGCCTGCCCGAGGCACGCGCCCCCGACCGCCACCTGGTCCACCACGTCGGCGGCGAACGCGGCGGCCGCGTCATCGCCGCCAGCGGTCGCGAGAACGCGGGCATACAACCCGTCGCGGTCGCACGCCCGCACGGTCGGCTGCGTGGCACCTTCCAGTCTGCTCAGCCGTCGGGCAACCTCACGCATCGGCGCCCACCTCCGGCACCAAGCCCTTGCCGCTCCACATCTCCTCCTCGCGCACGCCGAGGGAGTTGGCCAGGATCGCGTTCGCCCCCAGCACGTCGGCGAACACCTCCGCCGCCTCCGCCTTGCAGTCCTCCGGCACCCACGCCGGGAACCGGGCCGCCCGCAGATCGGCGAAGCTCACGCTGCCGACCGCCGCGGCTGCGATGAGCCCTCGCCGCCAGTCCTCGGGATCCGAGTCGGGCCTCGGCAGGGGGACCGGGCCGGGGTCGACCCCGGCCGCGACGGCGGCCATCCACCGGCCGGCCGCCTCCCCCCACCCGGCGGCGTCCGCGTCGGCCGTGGCACGGGCCTGGGCGGCGGTCGCCGCGACTTGCAGCCGTTCGATCCGCCGACGTGCGCCCCTGCTCACGGCCGTTTCCCCGCGGATGCCGCCTCGAGCGCCTCCAGCCGCAGCAGTAGGTCCTCCAGCTCGACCATCTTCATCCCCCGGTCGAGCAGCCCCAACGCCGCCTTCAGCCGGATATCGTCTCGTTCGGCCCGCAACAGCCGCCGCAATGTCCGCACCGCCAACGGGGCCAGCGCGACCAGTCCCCCGACCGCCTGGACCCACGCCCCCCGCTGGGCCTCGGCGTGGGCGTTCCTGAATTCGGGCTGGTCCTTCCACGCCCTGTAAGTCCTGTCCGCCACGCCCACGCGGCGGCAGGCCGCCTTGACGGTCGGGGCCGTAACGAGGGCGGCGATCAACTTGCACTGGCGTGCGTTTAGCATGGGTCCGCGGTGCCGCTCCTTGCCGCTTTCTGCCGCTCCGGCGAGAGGCCGGGCGGGGCCGTTCCGGCCGCTGTAGCCCGCGATGAAGGGTCGGAGCTACACGACACGCGGCCGGCACCTGCGGCGGCCGGCCCGGATGGCAACTCCTCGATCGACACGCACCGTAAGCTGTAGGTGCGGAGCAAGGGCTTCATGGCGTGGCGTAGCCGCACGATCAGCGGCCCGCCGTGGTTGGGCACCGCCTGGATCAGCAGCCGGAACCGCGGTTGGTCGGGCATCAGGTTCTCTCCTGCGGCACCGGCTTCAGTCGCTCCACGGAAGTCACTCGCATGTCGCAGCCGGCCAGGTGCCTCGCGTCGAGCAGGGCGGCCCAGGCTTCGCCCTGGGTGGGGAAGTCAGCCGCCAGTCGGCGCCAAGCAGGGCCGCGGCTGGGGTGCCGAAACTCGGCGACGTACACGGTGGCGGTCACTGTCGTCATGGTCGGCCCCTTCTCCCGGACCGAATGACGGCAGTGACGATAGTGACGGTCAACCCTATGTACTCCATCGCGTAAGCGCAGGAACGCGGTGTATTAGTAAGAGGGTACAATGCGAGCCACCGTCACTATCGTCACTCCCGTCATTGCGGCATGTACTCCCCGAAACGCAGCGGCACGGCCATGCCCGCCCCGGGGCCGTGCCAGATCCAGCCCCGTGCGTCGCTACGGTTGCTCTTGCGTAACTCCGGCATTGCCAACGTTCGCAGGTGGGCGGAGACACGGTTCGGCGGGAGGTTTACACCGGTGGCCTCGTTGACGACCGTGGCCAACTGCTTGCTCGTGATCAGGACGTTCTGCTCGTCCGGGTCGAACCCGGCCCCTCGCAACGCCTCTATGACGGCCTCTCGGATCAGGCCCGCCTCCTCGGCGTCGTCGTCGACCTGGCCCTGCCGCTCCTCGATCAGTTTCTGCAGGGCGGGCGGGTCGGACAGGCGAGCCAGGACTGCCGTTTCCCACGACCCCCATCGGCTAAGACGGGCGAGCGGCGGTGCGGGCCGCCGCAACTCCGCGAGGATGTCGCCAATGATGGCCCAGCGGTTGGCGTCGATGAAGGCGACCGTCTCCTCCCGCCACTTCGCGCTGTACTCCTCCGGCCGGCGCAGTTTCACGATCACCGACCGCAGGGCCATGTCCTTGGACAGCGTTGCGCCGTTGACCGTCAGGGTGACAACGAAGGTGTTCGGCAGCCGGCCCTC